>JBEQUF010000385.1:0-10338 GCA_040349295.1 Actinomycetota bacterium
GAACCCGCCCGCGAAGCCGATCTCGACCGCGCGGTAGCCGTGCGCGGCGAGCTCGTCGGCCGCTGCTGCGAACGAGTCCGCCGCAGGGAGGCCGGATGGCCCGAAACGCACGTCTCCCACGGGCCCAGCCTAGTCCGTCCGACGCTGTTTTTACCCTCGATGCATGTCCACGAAGCCTTCGCGTATCGACCTGCTGGAGCTCGACATCGACCTGCGGCTCGCCGATCTCTGGCGGGAGGCGTCCGACATCTCCGAGTGGTCGCTCGAGGTCGTCGCGGCGTTTATGCGCGCTGCGTACGGCAAGGGCTACTGCGATGCCCTCACCGAGGATTCGCCGGGCTCGCTGTGCCAGGACCACGGCTACCGGGTGCCCGCCCGGCGCGCAGCCGTCGAGCGGTAGCCTGTAAGGCGCCGTGCGGCGCTCGCCTGCCAGACTGGTCATCGCCCTCTCCGTCGCCGCTGCGCTCGCGGTGTTCATCATCTACACCTCGATCGCGGGAGCCGGGGTGCCGCAGATCCTGCCGTCGGCCGTCCACAAGTACGCCGGCAAGGGCGTCGTCCTCGTCGGGACGGTCGTCTCGACCCGCGGCGACGCGCACACCGCAGACGGCATGCGCCTCGTCCTGCGCGACCCGACGGGCACCGGCGCCGCGCGCGTCCCGGTCGTCTACCACGGCAGCGTCCCCGATCTCTACAAGGTCGGCCGCACGGTCGTCGTGAACGGCACGTACGAGCACGGCACGTTCGTCGCCGAGAACGGGTCGCTGTCGACGAAGTGCCCGTCGAAGTACTCGCCGCAGAAGAGCTCCAACACCTAGTGGCGCAACTCGGCCGCGCAGCGCTCCTGCTCAGCCTCGGGCTCGTCGTCTTCGCGGTCGTCGCGGGCGCGTATGCAGCGTGGCGCAAGCGGCGCCGCCTGGCGCTCTCGGCGCAGAACGCGCTGCTCGCCGCCTTCGGCTCGACGCTCGTCGCAGCGGTCGTCCTGTGGGTTGCCCTCGCCCGGCGCGACTTCACGTTCGCCTACGTCTCGGAGCACACGAGCAAGAAGCTGCCGCTCGGCTACGCGCTGTCGGCCTTCTGGGGCGGGCAGGAGGGCTCGCTGCTGCTCTGGCTGCTGATCCTCACCGGGTACAGCGCCCTCGCCGTCTTCCTCAACCGGCGGACGCGCGACCTCGTCGTCTGGGTCGTGCCGGTGCTCGGCGGGGTCGCCACGTTCTTCGCGTTCATGCTCTGCTTCGTCTCGTCGCCGTTCGCGACGCAGCCCGCGCCCGCGGACGGCGCGGGGATGGTGCCGAGCCTGCAGAACCCGTACATGCTCGCGCATCCGCCGATGCTCTACCTCGGCTACGTCGGCCTGACCATCCCGTTCGCGTTCGCGATGGGCGCGCTCCTCGCGCGGCGGACGGACGAGCGTTGGATCGTGCTCACGCGCAGGTGGACGCTCGCCGCGTGGACGTTCCTCGGCATCGGCCAGCTGCTCGGTGCGCACTGGGCGTACGTCGAGATCGGCTGGGGCGGCTACTACGCCTGGGACCCCGTCGAGAACGCCGCGTTCATGCCGTGGCTCGCGGCGACCGCGTTCCTGCACTCGGTGATGATCCAGGAGAAGCGCGGGATGCTGAAGGTCTGGAACATGGTGCTCGTCGCGCTCGCGTTCAACCTCTCGATCTTCGGCACGTTCCTCACACGCAGCGGCGTCATCAACTCGATCCATTCGTTCTCGCAGAGCCCGCTCGGCGGCTGGTTCCTCGGCATGATCGGCGCCTGCACGGCGTTCAGCGTCGTGTTGATCTACTGGCGGCTGCCGTTCCTGCGTGCGAAGACGAAGCTCGAGTCGCTCGTCTCGCGCGAGGCGACGTTCCTCTACAACAACCTGCTCCTCGTCGCCTTCTGCCTGACGATCCTCTGGGGCGTCGTGTATCCGCTGCTCACCCAGGCGCTGCGCGGCGAGACGCGGTCGGTCTCGAAGCCCTACTACGACTTCTTCCTGCACAGCTTCGGCCTGCCGCTCCTGCTGCTGATGGGCATCGGGCCGCTCGTCGCATGGCGCAAGGCGTCGCTGCGCTCGCTGGGCCGGATGTTCGTGCTGCCGTTCGTCGTCGCGGTGATCACGGGCGGCGTCCTGCTCGCGCTCGGCTACGGCAGCTCGCTGCCCGGGCTGCTCGCGTACACGTTCTCCGCCTTCGTCGCCGTCTCGATCGTGCTCGAGTTCGTGCGCGGCCGGCTCGCGACGGGGTCGTTCGTCCGGCTCGTCGCGCGGAACCGCCGTCGCTACGGCGGCTATCTCGTGCACGTCGCGGTGCTGCTGTTCGCGATCGGCGTCGCGGGGTCGAGCGCCTACCAGTCCGTCCGCGAGACGACGCTGATGCCGGGACAGAGCCTGTCGGTCGCCGGCTACACGCTCACCTACGACCGCGTCGAGAACGTGCAGGGTGCGAACTACACCGGCTTCCGCGCCGTCGTCGACGTCTCGCGCGGCGGCTCGCACGTCGCGACCGTCCACCCGGGCGAGAACAGCTACCCGATCGAGGGCCCCGCGAACGAGGCGTCGATCTACCACGACCCGCGCACGCTCGGCGACGTCTTCACGACGGCGCAGCTCGTGAAGTCCGGCAGCCAGGAGATCGACCTGAAGGTGCTGACGAAGCCGCTCGTCAACCTCATCTGGGCGGCCGGCGTCCTCTTCGTCTTCGGCTCGCTCGTCGCGCTCTGGCCGGATGCGGTCGAGCAGCGGCGGCTCGCTGCGCGGTACGCCGCAGCGACGGCATGACGATTGCGCTCACGCTGGGCGCGATGCTGGCGCTCGCCGCGGTCGTGTTCGTCGCCCGTCCCTTCCTGCGCGAGCCGGCGCCAGCGAGCGACCGCCTCGACGAGCTCGGCGAGGCCGACCGCCGGCGGCTCGAGCTCGTCGAGGAGCGCGACCGCGCACTGGCTGCGCTCAAGGAGCTGGAGTTCGACCACCGCACCGGCAAGGTGACCGACGAGGACTATCGCAGCAGCGTCGGCCCGCTGCGACGGCGTGCCGCCGAGGCGTTAAAGGCGCTCGAGCCCGGGGTAAGGGACTCGAATGAGCGCTCCGGAACGCGCCGCTGACGACTGTCCGAACTGCAATGCGCTGATCCCGCCCGGCGCGCGGTTCTGTCCCGCGTGCGGCACACGGCTCGCCGGGGACACGGCGCTCGACGTCGTGCCGGTGCAGGGCGACGCGTCCGACACGCAATGGTTCGGCGTCGCACCGCCGACGGCGCTGCTCGTCGTCTCGGGCGTCGCGTTCGTCCTCGCCGTCCTCCTCTTCGTCACCGGTCACTGGCCGTTCGGCCTGATCCTGCTCGGCGTCGCCGCACTCGTCCTCGCAGGCTTCATGGAGATGGGGCGGCACCGCCCGCACACCGAGCGCGCACCTCGACGGGGAAGCCCGATGGGTGAACGGACGCGCTCGGCATGGGAGGAGCTGCGGGCCCGCTCGACCGCCGCCGCCGACGTGCGCCGCCTGCAGAGCGCACTGCTCTACGTCGACGACGAGCGCCGGCAGGCCCTGCACGAGCTCGGCGCGGCCGCCCATGCGCGCGACTCGACCGGCGAGGCGGCGGCTCGCGCGAAGCTGTCGGAGCTCGACGAACGCGAGCGCCGGCTGCGGCGTGAGCTGGACGGGCGCCTGGAGGCGGCGGGGGAGAGGATTCGCAAGGCGAAACTCCCGGTACAGGAGACCATGCTGGTCGTTCCCGCCGAACCGGGTCCGCCGCCGGACGAGGCCGATCTCCCGGAGCCCGCGACCGTGCCGGAGCCGTATCCGCCGCCGGACGAGGCCGATCTCCCGGAGCCCGCGCGGATCCCGGAGCCCTCGCCCGACCAGCCTCGCGAGGACTGAGCTTCTCTCCACCGAACAGGTGGGGAATGGCCAGACGGCTGCTGCTCCTGCTTGCGCTCTCCGCCGTGTTCGCGGCGCCCGCACTGGGCGGCGACAGCCTCGGCGAGCAGAAGGCGCAGGTCGACTCGAAGCTCGCGCACCTCCACTCGAAGATCGCCGCGCAACAGGCGAAGGAAGGGCAGCTCAGCACGCAGATCGCGGGCCTGACCTCGCAAATCCACGTGCTCGAGCTGAAGGTGGGGAACGTCTCGTCGCGCCTCTCCGTCCTCGAGGACGACCTCGCGCTCCACCAGAAGCGCCTCGACAAGCTGAACGCGCTCTTCCATCTGCAGACGCTGCGCTTCCATGCGCTCCAGCGCTCGTACGCCCTCGCGGTGCAGCGACTCGAGATCCGGCTCGTCGGGATGTACAAGTCGAACCAGCCGACGGCAGTCGACATCGTGCTCGCTGCACGGAGCTTCGACGACGCGCTCAGCCAGCTCGACTACCTGAAGGCGGTGGCGAACGGCGACAAGCGCATCGCGCTCGCCGTCAAGGCGACGCGGCAGCAGGTGCGCAAGGCGCGCGCCGCGACCGGGAAGATCCGCACCGGCGTCGCGCAGGAGACGCAGGTCGTCAAGGCGCGCACGATGCAGCAGGCGATCCTCCGCGGCGAGCTGCTCGCCGCCCACGACAAGCTCGCGAACGCGCGCTCGAGCAAGAACGCCGACCTCGTCGCGACGAAACAATCGGTGCAGGACGAGATCGACGAGTCGAACGCGCTCGCCGCCTCGAGCGCCCAGCTCGCCGCGAAGATCAAGGAGGCCGAAGGCGCCTCGAGCGGCTCCGACTCGGGGCCGCCGGCCGCAGGCGGCTTCATCTGGCCGGTCACCGGCCCGATCACGAGCCCGTTCGGCCAGCGCTGGGGGACGCTTCACCCGGGCGTCGACATCGGCGTCCCGAGCGGCACGCCCGTCCACGCGGCGAACAGTGGCACCGTCATCTGGTGCGGCTGGATGAGCGGCTACGGGAACCTCGTCATGATCGACCACCACAACGGCCTCGTCACGCTCTACGGCCACAACACGAGCGTCGCCGTCCACTGCAACGAACAGGTCTCACAGGGCCAGGTCGTCTCGTACTCCGGCTGCACCGGCTACTGCACCGGCCCGCACGTGCACTTCGAGGTGCGCCTGCACGGGACGCCGGTCGACCCGCTCGGCTACCTGCCGTAACCGGCCGCGCGCCGGCGACGTTTACCATTTGTAATTCGGGAAGGCCGCCGGTCTTTCCACCAGGTCGTCTCCCGACGACGCCGGCCGCCTCCCCCCGGGGCGGCCGGTCCGTGTCTGCGCTCGGGCGCTGGCGCCCTCGCGGGTCGGGGAGCTTCGCGGGCGGGAGAGCGCGGTCTCCCGCCCGCTTCGCACGGGAAAGGCTTGTCGTGCGGTCGGGCGCGCCTGCGGCGGGCCCGACCTGATCGGCGTTCGCCAAGACGCTGCGCGTCTTAGCTCGCTTTTAAGAGCTTCTGACAGATTGTCGGTTTGGACCGGCTGCGGTTTCTGTCCCTCGGGCTGCTCGGCGTCGCCTCGCCCCGGTCGGTGCTCGATCTTCTCACCGCGCCGCGGTACCGGTCCCGGCCGGATCTCGACCCGGCGCGTGTGCACGTGATCTCGGCGCCGCGGCGGACGGCGTCGGGGGCGATCTTCGTCTCGAACACGAACGGCGAGGGGCAGCCGGGGCCGATGATCATCGACGACCTCGGCGAGCTGATCTGGTTCGAGCCGCGGCCCGGGCTCGCCGTGATGAACTTCGGCCACCACACGCTCGACGGCAAGCAGGTCATCGCCTGGTGGGAGGGCAACCTCGACAACGGGCACGGCAGCGGCGAATACGTCGTCCTCGACACGAGCTACCGCGAGCTCACGCGCGTGCGGGCCGGGAACGGTCTCGCCGCCGACCTGCACGAATTCGTGATCACGCCGCAGAACACGGCGATCCTCACCGCCTACGCGCCGAGCGCCGACGGCACCCTGCTCGACTCGATCGTGCAGGAGGTCGACGTCAGGAGCGGCGCCGTGCTGCTCGAGTGGCGGGCGAGCGACCACATCGCCCCCGACGAGTCGTACGCGGAGCAGCCGTCGAGCGGCGTCTGGGACTTCGCGCACCTGAACGCGGCGGCGCTCGACACGGACGGGAACATCCTCGTCTCGTCGCGGCATGCGTGGACGATCTACAAGGTGGATCGCACGACCGGCGCGACGATCTGGCGGCTCGGCGGCAAGCGGAGCGACTTCGTGCTCGATCCTGCCGCGCAGTTCGCGTGGCAGCACCATGTGCGGCGGCACGCTGACGGCTCGCTGACGGTCTTCGACAACGGCGCCGGCGTCTTCGACACGGAGGCGTACTCGCGCGGCGTCCGGCTGACGCTCGACGAGTCGGCGGGGAAGGCGACGCTCCAGCAGCAGCTCGCGCATCCCGACAAGCTGCTCGCGTCGGCGATGGGGAGCATGGAGCCGCTCGACGACGGCGGTGCATTCGTCGGCTGGGGCTCTGCATCGCGGTTCTCCGAGTTCGCGGCCGACGGGACGCTCCGGTTCGACGCCGGCTATCCAGCCGGCGGCTTCACGTATCGCGCCTTCCGCCACGACTGGACCGCGTCGCCGACCGGCGCACCCGCGCTGGCCGTCGCCGGCGGTGCGGGCTGGGCGAGCTGGAACGGCGCGACGGCGATCGCGACATGGCGGCTCCACGCCGGCCCGAGCAAGACGTCGCTCGAGCCGGTGCAGGACGTCGTCAAGCGGTCGTTCGAGACGAAGCTGCCCCTGCCGCGCGGCGCACGGTGGGTGCGCGCGGACGCACTCGACACGAAGGGGAGGGTGATCGGCCGCTCGGCGGCCGTGAAGGCCTAGAGCTGCGTCAGCAGGAAGACGTTCAGCGCGACGATGATCGCGGCGACGGCGACCGCGAGGACGCGCGTCACGCGGCCGTTGACGAGGACGCCCATCAAGCGCGGCTTGCTCGTGAACCAGACGAGCGGCACGAGGGCGAACGGGATGCCGAAGCTGAGCACGACCTGGCTGATCACGAGCGTGCGCGACGGATCGGCGCCCAAGGCGATGACGACGAACGCGGGCAGCATCGTCAGCAGCCGGCGGGTGAGCACGGGGATGCGCCGCCGGATGAAGCCCTGCATCACGACCTGCCCGGCGAGCGTCCCGACCGCGGACGACGAGAGCCCCGAGAAGAGGAGCGCGATCCCGAAGAGCGCACTTGCCGCGGAGCCGAGCAGCGGCGTCAGGGTCGCGTGCGCGCCCTCGAGCGAGCCGATGTTGCGGTGGCCGGTGCGGAAGAAGGTGCTCGCCGCCATCACGAGCATCGCGCCGTTGATCAGGCCGGCGATCGCCATCGCGACGACGACGTCGACCTTCGTGAATCGCATCAGCCGGCGCCGCTGCTCGTCGTTCTGCGGGACGATGCGATCGGCGGTCAGCGCCGAGTGCAGCCAGATCACGTGCGGCATCACCGTCGCGCCGAGGATCCCGACCGCGAGCAGCACCGACTCGCGCCCCTGGAAGCCCGGGATCACCGCGTGGTGGCCGACGGCGCCCCACGACGGCTGCGACTTGAAGATCTCGACGACGTAGCAGAGGCCGATCGAGAGGACGATCACCGCGATCACCGCCTCGAGCGGCCGGATGCCCCAGCGCTGGACACCGAGGATCGCGAATGCGCAGACGCCGGTCAGGAGCGCCGAGACGAAGAGGCCGATCCCGAACAGGAGATGAAAGCCGAGCGCGGCGCCGAGGAACTCGGCGAGGTCGGTCGCGATCGCGATCGCCTCCGCCTGCACCCAGAGGAAGATCGTCGCGGGACGCGGCAGCTCGTCGCGGCAGACCTCCGCCAGGTTGCGCCCCGTCGCGATCCCGAGCTTCGCCGACAGCGTCTGGACGAGCATCGCCATCAGGTTCGACGCGACGACGACCCAGAGGAGCGTGTAGCCGAACTTCGAGCCGCCGGCGATGTTGGTCGCGAAGTTGCCCGGGTCGATGTAGGCGACCGCGGCCACGAACGCCGGCCCGAGGAACGGCAGGATCCGGAGCCGGCCTCGCCGCTGGAGGACAGCTTCGCCCGCGTTCATGAAATTTAGGCTAGCCTAAATCTGCGTCTACGGCAGGCGTCCGGCCCCCGGGTTCCGCAGCAGGCGGAGATCGGGGAGGTGCCGCCACTGCTCGTCGAGGTCGAAGCCGTAGCCGACGAAGAGCTCGTCGGGGACGACGAAGCCGACGTAGCGGACGGGCAGGTCGGCGACCAGACGGCGGTACGGGCGGTCGAGGAGCGTCACGGCCGCGATCGAGCGCGGCGCACGCAGCTCGAAGGTCCGCACGAGGTAGTTCAGGGTCAGGCCCGTGTCGACGACGTCCTCGACGACGATCACGTCGCGGTCGCGGATGTCGGCGTCGAGATCCTTGAGGACGCGGATCTGCTCGTGGCCGCCCATCTGGGCGCTGCCGTAGCCGGCGAGCTCGATGAAGTCGAGCCCGTGCAGGATCGGCAGCGCGCGCGAGAGGTCGGAGATGAAGACGAGGCTCGCCTTCAGCGACCCGACGAGCAGGGGTTCCCGCCCGTCGTAGTCGCGGGCGAGCTCGGCGCCGAGCTCGCGGACGCGCGCCGCGAGCTCCTCGCGCGTCAGGTAGACCTCGCCGACGCGTTCGTCGAGCTCTATGACGCCAGATCCAGGCGGAAGTGCTGCGCCAGCCGTTCGAGATCCCGCTTGTAGAAGAGCTTGATCTTCACCTCGGGGTAGAGCTCGCGGAGCTTCCGCAGCTTGCGGTTCTTCCGGGTGACGAGCGACTGCTTCATGATCGTCAGCTCGACGTAGAGATCCTGCTCCGGGAGGTAGAAGTCCGGGGTGAAGGCCTCCGTGACGCGGCCGTCGTCGTCCGTCGCCAGGACGAACGTGCGCGGCTCGTAGAGCCACGGCACGCCGTAGTAGTCGAGCACCTTCGCGCATTCGAGCTCGGCCGGGCTGGCGAACTTGGGCGCGGAGGTGCCGCGATATGCCTGGAAAACAGGGATATCGAGCCCCATCCACCGATCACGGTACCGGCGAGGTCGGACGGTGAAACGACATCGTCTCCACTCTGATACAAACGCCGTTCGATGGCCCGGTTCAGCCTCGTCCCCCAGAAGCGCGAGTTCTACGACCTGTACAACCGCGCTGCCGCCAACACGGTGGCCATCTCCGAGAAGCTCGTGGCGCTGCTCGACGCCTTCCCGGCCGGTGCGGACGCCGGCATGCGGGACATCAAGGAGCTCGAGCACGAGGGCGACCGGATCACGCACGACCTGATCGACCTGATCAACCGCACCTTCGTCACGCCGTTCGACCGGGACGACATGTACCGGCTCGCCGGCGTGCTCGACGACGTCTGCGACAACATCGACGACTCGGCCGAGAAGATCGTCGGCTACGGGGTGCGGGAGGTCCGCGCCCAGGCGGTCCAGCAGGCGCACGTGATCCAGCGGTGCGCCACGAAGCTCGCCGCGGCGATCGCACAGCTCGAGGGCTTCAAGGATTCGCGCCGGCAGCTGATCGAGCTGCGGACGCTCGAGGACGAGGGCGACCGGCTCTCCCGCGAGGCGATCTCCGATCTCTTCGCCGGGAGCCCCGATGCCGTGTCGCTCGTCCGCTGGAAGGACATCCACGAGCAGCTCGAAGAGGCGGTCGACGCCTGTGAGAACGCCGCGGACGTCCTCGAGGCGATCCTCGTGAAGAACCGCTGAGAGCCGCATGACGCTGCTCGTCATCGTCGTCGTCGTCGGGCTCGCGTTCGACTTCACGAACGGCTTCCACGACACGGCGAACTACGTCGCGACCTGGGTCGGCACCCGTGCGCTCTCTCCCCGGATGGCGGTCGTCGTCTCGGCGGCCGCGAACCTCGCGGGCGCGTTCGTCACCACCGCCGTGGCGAAGACGGTGGGGAAGGGGATCATCGACACCGGTCTCGCGACGGAGAAGACGGTGCTGGCGGCGCTCTTCGGCGCGATCGTCTGGAACCTGCTCACGTGGTGGCTCGGGCTGCCGTCGAGCTCGACGCACGCGCTGATCGGCGGCCTCACCGGCGCGGCGCTCGTGCAGTCGGGCTCGAAGGGCGTCGAGTGGCACGGCATCTGGGAGAAGGTGATCGTCCCGGGCGCGGTCTCGCCGGTGATCGGCTTCGCGGGCGCGTTCGTCCTGATGGTGATCATCTACCGCGTCTTCTTCGGGCTGGCGCCGGGGGTCGCGCACCGCGGCTTCCGGTACGGGCAGCTCGTCTCCGGCACCTGGGTCGCGTTCACGCACGGCGCCAACGACGCGCAGAAGACGATGGGCGTGCTCGCGCTCGCGCTCTACACGCACGGCTCGATCGACCACTTCTACGTCCCGACGTGGGTGAAGATCGTCGCCGGGCTGACGATCGCGAGCGGCACGTACGCGGGCGGATGGCGGA
>JBEQUF010000026.1:0-6576 GCA_040349295.1 Actinomycetota bacterium
CCAGTCGGCCGTCAGCGGTCAGGTGTCGGCGCTCGAGCGGCTCGTGGGTGCGCGTCTCTTCGTGCGCACCCGCGGTACCCGGCCGCTCGAGCTCACCGACGCCGGGCGGGCGCTGCTCGCGCGCGCCAACGTCATCCTCGCCCAGCTCGACGCTGCGCGCGCCGAGCTCGGCGGCGACTGCCGCGCGGGCGACGGCGCGGTGCGCGTCGGCTGGTTCTGGGGCGTCGGCAACGAGCTCGTCCCGTCGATCTGTCGCGCGCTCGGCGACGAGCACAGACGCCTCGAGCTGGTCGAGGAACGGACTGTCGACGCGCTGCTCGCACGCCTGACGCGCGGCGCGATCGACCTCGCGCTCGTCACGCTCCCTTTGCCGCACGGGCCGTATCAGGCATTGCCGCTCACCGAGCTGCCGTACGTCGTCGTCGCACCGCGCGGCGCGCACGTCGCCGCCGGCCACGCGGTGACGCTCGACGAGCTCGCGTCGCTGCCGCTGCTCACCGTCGACGGCTGCCGTGCGCAGGCGTCGCTCGAGCTGGCGTTGCATGCGCGCGGCCGCAGCCTCGACGTCCGGAAGCGGCTCGACACCGTCGAGTCCGTGCTCGCGTTCGTCGCCCAGGGGCTCGGGTTCGGCCTCCTGCCCGCGTCGTCGCTCCTGCCGGCGAACCTGGTCGCGATCCCGGTCGATCCGCGCGTTCCCGCACGGGTCGTCGCGGTCGCCTGGCACCGCGACAGCGAGCTCGGCCCCGCGGCGCAGCGCGTCGTCGACGCCGCGACCGCGCTCACGAGCAGACAGCTCCGCGCGACAGGCTAGATGATCAGGCGCGGGGACGACGCGATGCACGTGCGTCGCCCCCGCAGTGCGTAAAACCCCGGAGGGACGGGGTCTCGAGCAGTGCCTTCATCCTCGTTTCCGCGCGCCGTGTCCGCCTAGCGGAGCTGTCGATAGCGCGAATCGTCATCGGCGATATGCCTGTCGGGGCGGGCGGGTCGCACGGATCCTTCGGCTCGTAGTTGCACCGACAACGGAGGGAACTCATGCGGAAACGCATCACGCTCTTGGCGGGCGCCGCTCTGGCGACGCTCGTCGTCGTCGCGTCCGCGGCCGGCGTGGGCCGCGCACCGGCGTCGGCGGGCACGCTCGCGGCCGCGCCGTTCGCGCAGTCGTGGGCGCAGATCCCGCGCACGCCCGCGGCGCGCAAGGCGAAGGACACGCTCGTCTTCGGCGAGGAGCAGGACATCGACGGCTTCAACGGCATCCTCACGTGCTGCAACGAGTACTGGGCGGCCGTCCAGAACGTGCCGGTCATCCGCGGCGCGTACAACGTCGACAACAAGCTGCGTCACATCCTCGATCTCGTGACGAGCGCGAAGGCGACGAAGACGACGCTCAGCTACACGATCAAGCCGAACGCCAACTGGTCGTGGGGAACCAAGAAGCTGCCGGTCACGTACAAGGACTTCGTCTACACGTGGCAGCAGATCGTCAACCCGAACAACGACGTCGTCGGCCGTGACGGCTACGACCAGATCACGGGCTACACCCACAAGGGCGACAAGCAGATCACGTTCAAGTGGAAGAAGCCCTACGCCGACTGGCAGGACCTGTTCGGCGAGGTGTATCCGTCGGCTGCGCTGGCGGGCCAGGACTTCAACCACATCTGGACGAGCTGCATCTGCGGCAACGACGGCAAGCCCGTCTCGGACGGTCCGTTCTTCCTCTCGAACTACACGAGGGGCCAGGGCAGCACCTTCACCGCCAACCCTGCGTGGTACGGGCCGAAGCCGAAGCTGAAGACCGTCGTGTTCAAGATCATCACGGACACGAACACCGAGGTGCAGGCGATGCGCGGCGGCGAGGTCGACGCGATCAACCCGACGTTCGGCCTCAACCTCGCCCCGCTGAAGGGCACGAGCGGGATCACGTTCAACCAGGTGCCGGGGCTCTACCAGGAGCACATCGACATCCAGTTCGGCAAGCAGGGGCAACCGCTGCTGAAGGCGCCGTGGATGCGGCAGGCGATCATGATGGGCATCGACCGCCAGTCGATCATCAACACCGTCTACGGCCAGCTGGCCGGGGGCGTGAAGCCGCTCGACAGCATCGTCTTCTACCCGGCCGACAGCCGCTACACGCCGGACTTCTCGAAGTGGAACTTCAACCCGACGAAGGCGCTCGCGCTGCTGAAGGCGCACTGCACCGGCGGCCCGACGTCGGTCAGCCAGAGCAACAGCAACTTCTGGACGTGCGCCGGCTACCCGGCGAAGTTCCGCTTCACGTGGACCGCGTCGAACGCGACGCGCACCACGCAGGAGGCGATCATCAAGGCCGAGTTGAAGTCGATCGGCATCGAGATCACCGACTACTCGCTGCCCGCGAACGTCGTGTTCGGGCCGACGGGCATCCCGTCGGGCAACTACGACCTCGCCGACTTCGCGTGGGTCACCGCCGCCGATCCGGCCGGCTTCGTGCCGACGTGGAGCTGCGGCGGCGAGTCGAACTACCTGAACTACTGCAACCGGAAGGCGACGGCGCTGATGGACAAGTCCAACAGCGAGCTCGATCCGGCCGTGCGTGCGAAGGAGTTCCAGCAGGCCGACGCGCTGATGGCGAACGACCTGCCGTCGATCCCGATGTACCCGCGTCCGAACCCGCTGATCTGGAAGTCCGGGATCACCGGGATGCTCAACAACCCGTCGAACGTGGGCTTCACCTGGAACATGGAAGCCTGGGGCTGGAAGAGCTAGCGAACGCGCTGTAACCACGCCTCCAGGCTCGGCAGCGTCTCGCCGAGCCTGGAGGCGTCTTCCCAGGCGCCGAGCAGCTCGAGCCGGCGCGTCGCCTTGTTCCAGAACGGCTCGGCGCGGCCGACGACGTCGTCGCCGGCGAGCAGCGGCAGCACGTAGTAGCCGTACTCGCGCTTCGCCTTCGGGACGAACATCTCGAGGCGGTAGCGGAAGCCCCAGAGCGCCTCCGCCCGTTTGCGGTCGTAGATCAGCCGGTCGAAGGGCGAGAGCAGGACCACCCGGTCGGGGACGGGCGAGTCGTCGGCGTCCGGATGCGCCTCCCACTCGCCTCGGCGCGTGAGGCGCACGCCCTGCGCGCGGAACTGCTGCTCGGCACGGACGGCGTTCGCCTCGGCGAGCGACACCGTCTCGACCTCGGGGTACCAGCGGTCGGCGAGATCCCAGCGGCGATGGCCGCCGCTCCGGCCGACGACCGCGACCTCGCCCTTCGCGGCCAGGATCTCGAGCATCAGGCCGACGCGCCGCGCGCCCCACCAGCGGTGCTCTCCCGTGCGCGGCCGCGGGTCGTGGATCTCGCGCGCCAGCAACGGGCCGTTGCGCTCGAGCTCGCGCAGGATCGTCCGGCGGAAGGACGCGTGCTCGCGCAGGAACGCCTTCGCGTTCGGGTTCAGCGACGTGCGGGACCGCATGCGCGCCCGCAGCAGCGGCAGCGACTCGCTCGGATAGATGTGCGCCCGCCACTCGACGAGCTCGCGCGTCTCCCAGAGCAGCCGGTCGAGCTCGCGGACGTCGTAGCTGCCGAGCCGGCTCCACAGCACGAGGTGGTGCGCCGGCGCCACCGGCGCGATCGGGTCGATCTGCAGCACGCCGAGCTGCCGGACCGTCTCGAGGACGGTGGTGGCGGTGCCGTCGAGCAGCTGTGCGTGCACGGCGATCCGGCGGGCGGCGGCGGCGTCGACGAGCACTCGGTCAGCCTACGGCGCTGTCGGGCGTGTGCGCTTCAATGGTGCGCGCTCACCAATCCATCCGAAACGAAAGGGTTCAATGGCTCTGACGCAGACCCAGCTCGTCGCCGAGATCGCAGACCGCGCGGAGGTCACGCGCGCCGACGCGAAGGCCGTCCTCGCGGCGCTCGAGGAGGTCGTCCTCGAGGAGCTCGGCAACGCCGAGAAGGTCAAGATCGGCAACATCGTCCAGCTCGCGGTGCGCGTTCGCCCGGCGACGAAGGCCCGCAAGGGGCGGAACCCCGCCACGGGCGAGGAGATCACGATCGCCGCGAAGCCGGCCGCCGTCGCGCTGAAGGCGCGCCCGCTGGCGCGCGCGAAGGCCGCGCTGCCGTCGGTGCAGAAGGCCAAGCGCCGCCTCGCGGCGTAGCCCCTCCTCTGCCGCAACCGGGTTGCAACGCCGTTGCAGCCCGGTTGCGGGCTCTATCCTGTGGCGGTGAAGGCGGCGCTCGTCTCTGCTGCGGTTCTCCTGGTCGCCATGCTCGCCGCGGGCTGCGGCGGCGGCACCACCCATGCGTCTCCGGGCGAGGACGCCGGCGTCTTCATGACGCGCATCCTCCGCGAGGAGCTGAACGGGCAATGGGCCAAGCAGTGGGGCGAGCTCCATCCCGGCCACAAGGCGCTCATCACCCGCGGCGAATACGTCGCGTGCTCCCGCTCGCTCGGCACGAACGTCGGCACGGGCGGGGAGACGTTCAAGGTGCTGCGGGTCCGCGACGAGAAGATCCACGTCCCGGGCGTGCCGCAGACCACCTCCGAGGTCGTGACGATCACGTTCCGATCGCCGATCAGCAAGACCGCGCCGAAATACGACATGCACGCCGTCGCGGTCGACGGCCGCTGGACGTGGATCCTCGGCGGGAAGTTCATCGCCGCGATCAAGCGCGGCAAGTGCCTGAACGGCTCGCCGCTCCAGGCGGCTAGCGTCGCGCCTTGACGGACGCGGGCGCCGCCGTCGACGCGCGCACCTGCAGCGTCGGCCGGTAGTACGAGCTCGGCAGCGGCCGGCCGGGCTGCTCGATCAGGGTGAGCAGCGTCTGGACAGCGGTCTCCGCGATCTGGTAGATCGGCTGCTCGACCGTCGTCAGCTCGGGGACGGACCAGCGCGTCGCGTCGATGCCGTCGAAGCCGACGATCGAGAGATCGTCCGGCACGCGCAGCCCCTGCCGCGCGGCCTCGTGGAGCGCGCCGATCGCCATCATGTCGCTCGAGCAGACGACGCCCGTCGGCGGATCCGGCTTCGCGAGCAGCTGCGCGAGCGCGCGCATGCCGCCCGCGGTGCTGAAGTCGGCATAGGCCGTGAGGCCGTCGGGATCGATCCCGGCGGCGGCGAGCGCGGCCGTGCGCCCCGCTGCCTTGAGCTGCGTCGGGAGGTAGTGCTCGAGACCGGCGACGTAGCCGATGCGCTCGTGGCCGAGATCGATCAGGTGCTGCGTCGCGATCTCGCCCGCCGCGCGCTCGTCGACGCCGACCGACGGAACGTCGAGCGTCGCGACAGCGCCGTTGACGGCGACGATGCGCGCGCCCTCGTCGAGCAGCCGCTGGTAGTGCGAGTGGTCGCCGCGCAGGTTGGTCATCTCGCACGACACGAAGATCATCCCCTCGACGCGGCGGTCGAGCAGCATGTGCACGTAGTCGACCTCGCGGAACGCCGCCTCGTTCGTGTTGCAGAGGATCGACGCGAAGCCGCTCGGCGCCGCCCGCGTCTCGATCGCCTGCGCGAGGAGCGGGAAGATGGGGTTCGCGAGCTCGGGCACGAGCACGCCGATGAGACCGGTCTCGACGTGCGGCGCCCGCTCGGGCGGCACGTAGAGCAGATCGCGCATCGCACGCTCCACCCGGGTCCTCGTCTCGGGGCGGACGGCGGCGCTGCCGGTCGCCACGCGGTGTGCCGTGGCCACGCTCACGCCGGCGCGGCGCGCGACATCGCGAAGCGTCGGGGACATCACATCGAGATGTAACAGGTTTTCAAAGGACGAACAAGCAGATGTGGGTATTTTCAGTAGTTAACCCCCCTTGTAACGGCGTCATACGCGATGTAGCTTCCGCTCGCTGTTACATGCCGGTGGAGAGGCGTTACATACGTCCGGGCCGGTGCACAAAGACCATAGGAGGGTCACGCAATGAGAACGAAGCGCACCACCGCGCTTCTCGCGCTCGTCACCGCCGCGATCGCGGCCGCCTTTGCGGCCAACGTCCATGCAGCGGCCAAGGCGACGAGCATCACGATCTGGGCCGACCAGGATCGCAAGGCTGCGGTCACGCAGCTGGCGAGCCAGTGGGCCGCGGCCCGCGGCGTCACCGCGAACGTGGTCGTCCACGACTTCGGCCAGATCCGCGACGACCTCGGGACGGTCGCCGCCGCCGACGCGCCGGACGTGATCATGGCCGCGCACGACTGGACCGGCCAGCTGGCCGCGAACGGTCTCGTCGACCCGGTCGTGCTGAGCGCCGCGACGAAGGCGCAGTTCCCGAAGTACACGCTCGACGCGTTCTCGTACGGCACCGCCGTGAAGAAGCTCTACGGCGTCCCGACGCAGGTCGAGAACATCGCGCTGATCGTCAACACCGGCCTCGTCAAGGTGCCGAAGACGTTCGCGCAGCTCGAGTCCGAGGCGCTCGCCTTCAAGAAGAAGGCGGCAGGCAACCTCGGCATCGCCGTGCAGCAGGGCACGAACGGCGACGCGTACCACATGTATCCGTTCTTCTCGGGCCTGGGTGGCTACATCTTCGGCACGAACAAGGCCGGCAACCTCGATCCGAGCGACATCGGCGTCGCGAACGCGAATTTCCTCAAGAACGCCGCGCTGATCGACAAGTGGAACAA
>JBEQUF010000265.1:0-8287 GCA_040349295.1 Actinomycetota bacterium
GCCGCGCGGACGGCCGCTGGGACTTCCTGCTCGTCTCGGTGCCGCTGCATCTGCCCGGCGGCGTCGGCTCGCCCGCGAACGCGGTGGCGATCCGGTGAAGCCGTTCCGCTTCGGCGCGACGGTCGCGGCGACCGGCACGCGGGCGGCGTGGGCCGACACCGTGCGCGCGGTCGCGTCCGCCGGCTTCGACGTCCTGACCGTCATGGATCACTTCACGTCGGGCGGCATCTGGGGCCCGCTCGTCGCCGCGCACGAGATCGCGCCCTCGCTCCGGCTCGGCACGATCGTCCTCAACGGCGACCTCTGGAACCCGTCGATCCTCGCGCGCGAGGCGGCGACCGTCGACCGGCTGACCGACGGTGCGCTCGAGCTCGGCATCGGCGCGGGTTGGGACCTGCGCGACTACGCGGCGGCGGGCGTCGAGCGCGAGCCGGCGAAGGTGCGCATCGCGCGGCTCGCCGAGTCGCTGCAGATCATCCGCAGCGCGCTCGCGGGAGAGCATGTGCAGCTCGCCGGCGAGCACCGCACCGTCGACGGCGGCGAGCCCTGGCCGCCGGCGGCGCAGTCGCGGCTGCCGATCCTCGTCGGCGGCGGCGCGCGGCCGATCCTCGAGCTCGCCGCGCGGACGGCCGACATCGTCAGCGTCCATCGCAACCTCGACCAGGGCGTCGCGGCGTCGTGGTCGGCGGACCTCGACCCGACCGGCCGCTTCTCGCGTGCGGTCGACGAGCGGATCGGCTGGGTGCGTGCGGCGGCGGGCGACCGCTTCGACGCGCTCGAGCTGCACGCCATCCTGCTGAAGGTCGCGGTGACCGACCGGCGCGACGAGGTCGCGGCCGAGCTTGCCGAGAACCACGCGCTGCCCGCCGAGGCGATCCTCGCCTCGCCGCACTATCTGATCGGGACGATCGACGAGATCGCGGACGACCTCGTCGCACGGCGCGAGCGGTGGGGGATCAGCTACTGGACGCTCGTCGCCGGCAACGACCTCGCCGCGTTCGCCCCGATCGCGGCGAGGGTTGCCGGGCGCTGACTCAGCTCTTCTTCTTGCGTTCCGCGAACGCCTTGACCGCCGCCTTGTGCTCGTCCGACTTGAGCGAGATGAGCTGCCAGGCGCCGCCGACGTCCATCGTGTCCTCGAACGACCGCCGCAGGTGGCGGTTGATCGTCGCCTTCGTCGCGCGGACGGCGAACGCAGGCTGGGCCGCGATCTTGCCGGCGAGCTCGAGCGTGAACTCCTCGAGGGAGTCGGCCGCGACGACGTGGTTGACGAGGCCGATCCGCTCGGCCTCGGCCGCCGTCAGGCGCTGACCGGTCAGGAGGTATTCCTTCGCGCGCGCGACGCCGACGAGCAGCGGCCAGATGACGGCGCCGCCGTCGCCGGCGACGAGGCCGACGTTGACGTGGCTGTCGCTGAAGTGCGCGGCGTCCGAGGCGACGACGACGTCGCAGAAGAGCGCGATCGTCGCCCCGAGCCCGCTCGCGGGGCCGTTGACCATCGCGACGATCGGCTTCTCGACCGCGAGGATCGCGGACGTCAGCGGGCGGCTGACGAGGTAGAGCTCGGACTCGCGCACCTGGGGCTCGCCGTCGGCGCCCGGCATCTTCGTCACGTCGCCGCCGGCGCAGAAGCCCCGGCCGGCGCCGGTCAGCACGACGACGTTCGAGTCGGGGTCGCCGTCGACGGTGCGGAGGAGCTCGAGCACCTCTTCGTGCATCGGCGCGTGGAGCGCGTTGAGCTTGTCGGGGCGGTTCAGCGTCACGAGGAGCACAGGCCCTCGCCGTTCGATCAGCAGATGCTCGAAGTCCGTGCGCACGCGGTCACCTCGTCGGGGAAAGGACAGGAACGGAGGGAATGTATACGACGTGGATGCAACGTTTCAGCCGACCCGGACGGCCGACGGGTCGAGGTCGGCGACGGACGGCCGGCCGAGCAGCGCGAGTGTCACGTCGAGCTCGCGGCGCAGCAGGTCGAGCACGTGGTCGACGCCGGCTTCGCCGCCGGCGGCGAGACCGTAGAGATACGGACGGCCGACCAGCACCGCGCGGGCGCCGAGCGCGAGCGCCTTCGCGATGTCCGCGCCGCGGCGGACGCCGCCGTCGACCAGCACCTCGCCCCGGACGCCGACCGCGGCCGCGACGGCTGCGAGCGCGTCGAGCGTCGCCGGCGCGCCGTCGAGCTGCCGCCCGCCGTGGTTCGAGACGACGACTGCGTCGGCGCCGCACTCGACCGCCTCGACGGCGTCCTCCGGCGCGAGGATCCCCTTCACGACGAGGCGCCCGGGCCAGCGCTCGCGTAGCCGGCGGACGTGGTCGAACGTGGTGCTCGCGTCGTGCAGGCGCGACATCACCTGGGCGAGTGCCCCGCCGCGGGTCTCCTCGAGGTTGCCGAACGAGACGTCGGGACCGCGCAGCGCGCGCCAGCTCCAGCCCGGATAGCGGACGGCGTTCGCGAGATGCTGTCGCAGCGTGAACGAGAGCGGCACCCGGAAGTCGTTGCGGATGTCGCGCTCGCGGCGGGCGCCGACGGGCGTGTCGACCGTGAGCACGAGCGTCTCGCAGCCGCACCGCTCGGCCCGCGCGAGGAGCCGCTCCTGGACGTCGGAGCCCCGCCAGAGGTAGAGCTGGAACCAGAGCGGTCCGGTCGCGGCGCGCGCGACCTCCTCGATCGGCGTGCTGGCTCCCGCGCTGACGCAGTAGGCGATGCCGGCCCGTCCCGCCGCGCGGGCGACGGCCGGCTCGGCGCCGGGACGGACGATGCCCGCGAGGCCGATCGGCGCGAGGACGGCCGGGAAGGCGAGGCGGGTGCCGCAGGCGACGGTGGCGAGCTCCCGCTCGGCGACGTCGACGAGCACCCGCGGCCGGAACGAGACGCGCTCGAACGCGGCCCGGTTCGCCCGCAACGTCACCTCGGCGCCGGCCCCGCCGTCAAGCCAGTCGAAGCACGGGCCCGGCAGCGACCGGCGCGCCGCGGAGCCGACGTCCTCGATGCTCGCGCAGCGGCGGAGACGGCGTCCGGGACGCGGCTGCGGCGGCTCTCTCAGGGGCTCGTTGTCAATCGCATCCAAATTGTATACGCTGCCGATCTGCCCGAAAACAGGGCTGTTCCGCTGGTGGACAGGCCTCGCGCCCGACCGAAAGGATCGCGCCTCGTGCACTGCTCGGCCGAAGGATCGCACGCTGAATCGAGGAGGGACGGATGAGCGCCACCGCCGTCGCGCCGACGGCCGCGGGGCCGGGCTCCGAGCGTCTCGGGATCCACGTCCAGGGGTTGACGAAGCACTTCCGCCGGAAGAACGGCGACCTCGTCGCCGCGGTCGACGGCGTCACGCTCGAGATCGAGCGCGGCGAGTTCTGGGTGCTCCTCGGGCCGAGCGGCTGCGGCAAGACGACCCTCCTCCGCTGCATCGCCGGCCTCGAGGAGCCGGACGGCGGCGAGCTGTCCGTCGACGGCCGTCCCGTCTACTCCCGCGAGCGGCGGATCCACGTCCCGACCGAGCGCCGCGGCATCGGCATGGTCTTCCAGGGCTACGCGCTGTGGCCGCACATGAACGTCCGGAGCAACGTCGCCTTCCCGCTCACGACGGGACCGCGCCGCAACCGGCCGCCGCGGAAGGAGATCGACCGCCGCGTCCGCGAGGCGCTCGAGCTCGTCGGCATCCCCGAGCTCATCGAGCAGCCTGTCGGGCTGCTGAGCGGCGGCCAGCAGCAGCGCGTCTCGCTCGCGCGGGCGATCGCCGCCGGCAACGACGTCGTCCTCTTCGACGAGCCGCTCTCGAACGTCGACGCGAAGGTGCGGGAGCAGCTCCGCGTCGAGATCCGGTCGCTGCAGCGACGGCTCGGGTTCACCGCGCTCTACGTCACGCACGACCAGGAAGAGGCGATGGAGCTCGCCGACAAGATCGCCGTGCTCTCGAACGGCAACGTCGTCCAGCTGGGCTCCGCCGACGACATCTACAACAACCCGCGCACGCGGTACGTCGCCGAGTTCATCGGCGCCGCGAACGTCATCGAGGGAACGCTCGTCCGCGACGCCGGCGGCGCACGCGTGCGCACGGCGATCGGCGAGATCGCGGTCGCCACCGTGCCGGCCGACCTCGGCGACGACGTCGTCGTGATCAGCCGCGCGCACCGGTGGTGGGTGTCGACCGAGCCGCGGCAGGGCGAGAACACCTGGGTCGGGACGGTCGAGACGATCGCCCATTTCGGCTCGCACCTGCAGCTGACCGTCAAGGTCGGGCAGCAGATCCTCAAGGTGTGGACCGATCCCGAGCATGTCTCGACGAGCGGCGGCGCCGAGGTGTGGGTCGGCGTCGAGCCCGCCGCGTGCCTCCTGATGGGCGACGCGTGACGGCGATCACGCCCGCCGGCGTCTCCGCCCGCAGGACGCAGTCCCCGCGGCGCGGCCTGCCCGTCTTCCGGCCCGTCGGCTGGCTGATCACGCTCGCGGTCTGCCTCGCCGTCGCGTACCCGGTCGGGCACGTCGTCGCGAAGATCTTCGAGTACGACGGCCCGCACTGGCGGCTCGCGCAGATCGCGCGCGACGCGGTCGGCCACGACGCGCTCGTCGCGCTCGGCAACACCGCCGCGGTCGTCGCGGCGGCCGGCGGCGGCGCGTTCGTCGTCGGCGTCGTCCTCGCGTTCATCAACGAGCGCACCGACGCCCGGCTCGGCTGGGCGGCCGACATCCTGCCGGTGCTGCCGATGCTCGTGCCGCCGGTCGCGGGCGCGATCGGCTGGGTGTTCCTCGCGTCGCCGGTCTCCGGCTTCCTGAACAGCGCGATCCGCTCGGTGCTGAACCACGTCGGCGTGCACCTGACGCAGGGGCCGCTGCACATCTACACGTGGCCGGGGCTGATCTTCGTCTACATGCTCTATCTGACGCCGTTCGTCTACCTGCCGATCAGCGCGGCGCTGCGCACGCTCGAGTCCTCGCTCGAGGAGGCGGCGCGGGTCTCCGGTGCGGGGCCGTGGGAGACGATGCGGCGCGTGACCATCCCGAGCCTGCGGCCTGCGGTCGGGGCGGCGCTCCTCTACGTCGTCGGCAACGGGTTCGCGATGTTCACCGTGCCGATCGTGATCGGGACGCAGGCGGGCATCAGCATCCTGCCGGTGAAGATCGTCAACGCCATGACGAGCTACCCGCAGGATCTCTCGCGCGCGCTCGGACTCGGCGTCTGGGTGGTCGTCATCGTCGGCGCCGCGTGGTGGCTCCAGACGCGGCTCGCCTCCGTCGGGCGCCACGCGACGATCGGCGGCAAGGGCGCCGGCTCGACGCGCGTCCGCCTGGGCTTCTGGAAATGGCCGGCGCGCCTTGCGATGCTGCTCTATCTGCTCGCGACCTCGGTCCTGCCGTTCCTCGCGCTGCTCGTCGTCTCGCTGCAGCCGTTCTGGAACCCGACGATCCTCTGGCACACGCTCGGGCTCGGGAACTTCCGGCGGATGATCCACGACTCGCAGCTCGGCGTCGGCTTGAAGAACAGCGTCTTCCTCGGCCTGACCACGGCGACGATCACGATCCTCCTGACGGCGGTCGTCATCTCGATCGTGCAGAGCCGTCGCTCGCGCGTCGGCCGGCTGGCGGACGGCGTCATGAAGCTGCCGCTCGTCGTGCCGCACGTCGTCTTCGCCGTGGCGCTCGTGCTCGCGTTCGCCGGTGCGCCGTTCCACTGGTCGGGGACGTTCTTCATCCTCGGCCTCGGCTACCTCATCCTCTACCTGCCGCAGGCCGCGGTCCAGTCCGCGGCGGCGTTCGCGCAGGTCGGGGCGCCGCTGCGCGAGGCCGCCGCCGTCGCGGGCGCCGGTCCCGGGCGCATCTTCCGGAGCGTGCTGCTGCCCCTGATGACGCCGCAGCTCGCGGCAGGGTGGGCGCTCCTGTTCGTCCTGATGGCCGGCGACGTGACCGCGTCCGTGATGCTCGCGGGCTCGAAGACGCCGGTCGTCGGCTTCGTCATCGTCAACGAATGGGAGACGGGCACATTCGCAGGGATCGCCGCGCTGTCGGTGATCATCGCCGCCGTCTCGAGCGTGATCGTCCTGACCGTGCTTCGCTTCTCCCGTACGACCCGATTCTCGATCAGAGCCTGAAAGGAGTTGTGACCGTGAACGCAGTAGAGACAACGCGGCCCGAGCAGTCTGCGAAGCCGCGCCAGCCGCTCGCCGACGTGGACGTGCACGAGGGCATCCGGTCGCTCCTCGAGCTCAAGCCGTACCTCGCGGAGGAGTGGCACATGTACCTCAACCGCGACAGCATCGGCCGCATCCCGCCAAAGCATGCGTACGCGCATCCGCACGGCGGTCTTCGCCTCGACCTCGTCCACTCGGACAACTCGAGCGACGACCAGTTCCCCGAGCGCGTGCAGGAGCAGCTGCTCGACGGCGTCGGCGTCACGCACGCCATCCTGCTCGGCACCTTCCCGAACGCCATGTCGGGGATGCCGCAGGGCAAGTACGCGGCCGGTCTCGCGACGGCGTACAACGACTGGCTGATCGACAACTGGCTCAACCTCGACGAGCGGTTCAAGGGCTCGATCGCGGTCGCCTCGCAGGAGCCGCGGCTCGCCGCGGACGAGATCGACCGCGTCGCCGGGCATCCGGGGATGGTGCAGGTGAACCTGCCGATGTCGTCGCCGCACATGCCGTGGGGCAACGAGTTCTTCCATCCGATCTGGGAGGCGGCGATCCGCAACGACCTGCGGATCGGCTTCCACGTCTGCCCGCCGACCGGCGTCCAGGGGCCGCCGATCGCGATCGGCTGGCCGGACACGTACATGGAGCTGCGCAGCGTCTACGCGCACCACTTCCAGGCCGGCGTGATCAGCCTCGTGTGCAACGGCGTCTTCGAGAAGTTCCCCGAGCTGCGCGTCGTGCTGCTCGAGGGCGGCTTCGCGTGGGTGCCGGGCGTCATGTGGAAGCTCGACTCGTCCTGGCGTGCGCTGCGCCGCGAGGTGCCGTGGCTCACGCGCCGCCCGAGCGACTACATCCGCGACCACATCCGCTTCGGCACGCAGCCGTTCGAGGAGCCGGACAACCCGAAGCATGTCCTCGACCTGATCGAGATGATGGGGAGCGACGAGCTCCTGATGTTCGCGACCGACTATCCGCACTGGGACTACGACGATCCGGTGCGGGCGCTGCCGAACCTGCTGCCGGCCGACCTCAAGCGGAAGATCCTCTGGGAGAACGCCCGCGACTTCTACGGGTTCCCGGAGCCTGCGCTGGAGGCTGCCGCCTCGTGAGCACGACGACGCTCGAGTTCGTCTGCAAGCGCGACGACCTCGCGCCCGGCGAGATGCGTGCGTTCCGCGTCGGCCGGACGCGGATCGTCCTCTGCCGCACCGACGACAGGTTCGCGGCGCTGCGCGACATCTGCTCGCACCAGGGCGCGGCGCTGTCGGGCGGGCTGCTGACGGGGACGAACGTGCCGTGCCCGGTCGTCGGCCACTACGAGTACGGCCGCGCCGGGGAGATCGTCCGCTGTCCGCGGCACGGATACGAGTTCGACATCTGGACGGGCAAGTCGATCCACAACCCGGATCACGAGCGCGTGAAGTCGTACCCGGTCGTGCTGCAGGGCGACGATGTCTTCATCGAGCTGGAGGCGCGCTAGCGGTGGCGACCGAGGCGCTCACGGGGCTCGACACGCTGCTGCGGCCGTCGTCGGTCGCGGTGATCGGCGCGTCCGAGGACCGCTTCACGTACTCGGGCGCACCGGTCGGCAACCTGCTGGCGACGGGCTGGGGCGGCCGGATCTATCCGATCAGCATCAGCCGCGAGACGGTGCAGGGACTGCCGGCGTACAAGTCGGTGCTCGACGTGCCGGACTCCGTCGACACGGCGATCGTGGCGGTGCCGACGGGGGCGGTGCTCGGCGTGCTGCGGGAATGCGTCGAGAAGGGGATCCGGACTGCGACCGTCGTCTCCTCCGGCTTCGGCGAGGAAGCGGCGGGGCCGGCCGGCGTCGAGCGCGCGGAAGCGCTGTCCGCCTTCATCGCAGAGACGGGGCTCCGGATCCTCGGGCCGAACACGGCGGGCCTCTCGAACCTCCTCGACGGCTACGTGCCGCGCGCGGCGAGCAACGGCTTCGACGCCGACCGCGTGCGCCCGGGCGGGATCGCGCTCGTGACCCAGAGCGGCGCGATGGGGAACACGGTCTTCAACCGCGCGCAGGCGCACGGCGTCGGCATCGGCATTTCGGTCGCGACCGGCGGCCAGATGGACGTCGACGTGTGGGAGCTCGCGACGCTCGCGCTCGAGGACGAGCGGATCCGCGTCGCGGCCCTGATCG
>JBEQUF010000077.1:0-10553 GCA_040349295.1 Actinomycetota bacterium
GGCCTGCTCGAGCTGGCGGCCGGCGAGATCGATCCGCTCGCCGATCTCGCCGCTCGACTCGGTCGCCCGCTCGCGGAGGCGCCGCTCCAGCTCGTCGACCGGCGCGGAGATGAACACGGTGACGGCGCCCTGCTCCTCCGCCTTCACCCGTAGCGCGCCCTCGGTCTCGAGCTCGAGGAGCGGGATGTGACCGTTGCCGCGGATCCGGTCGAGCTCCGAGCGAAGCGTCCCGTAGCGGTGCCCGGAGACGTACTCGACGTGCTCGAGGAACTCCCCCGCCTCGATCTTCGCCAGGAAGGCCTCCGGCGTCAGGAACCAGTACTCGCGCCCGTCCTGCTCGCGCGGCCGGCGGTCGCGCGTCGTCGCGCTCACCGTCACCTCGAGATCGGGCACCCGCTCCAGCAGCTCGTGGATCAGCGTTCCCTTGCCTGCACCGGATGGGCCGGTGACGACAAGAACGCTCGGTCTCACCGGTTGAAGAGGTCGATGAGCTCGGCCCGTTGCCGGTCGGAGAGGCCGCCCACCGTCTTCGACTGACTGATACGGCACGTGTTCAGGAACCGCGCCGCCTTGACCCGCCCGAACTTCGGCACCGCCATCAGGATGTCGACGACCTTCGCGGTCTCGACGTACTCGGGCGGGTTGCCGAGGATCGTCTGGATCCGCACCTTCCCGTCCTTGAGATCCTTCTTCAGCTGCGCGCGACGGACGCGCACGTCGTTCGCACGACGCAGTGCGTCCATCCTCTGGTCGAGCGAGCGCTCGGGTGCATGTGTCGACGTCTTCGCAGCTGGCATGGTTTTGGGCGGCGCTACCGGGCGCCCGATACTACCAACGCGCGGCGGCAGTTCAAGCAGCGAAAACGCGCGACTCCGTCACGGAATGCGCAGCGGCGAATACATCGTCGAGATCGGTCGTCGCGAGCTCCTCGCGAATGCGCCGAGGCGCATCGGGGTCCGCGAAGAGCGACGTGCCGATCGCGACGTCGCGCGCGCCGCAGGCGACCATGTCGAGCACGTCCTGCGCGGTCGTCACACCGCCCATGCCGACGATCGGCAGGTGCGTCGCCGCGTAGCAGGTGTGGATCGCGTGCAGCGCGACGGGCTTCAGCGACGGCCCCGACAGGCCGCCGCTGCCGCGCGCGAGCACGGGGGCGTGCGTCCGCGGGTCGAGCTGCATGCCGCGCAGCGTGTTGATCAGGCTGAGCCCGTCGGCGCCGGCGTCGGCGACCGCTCGCGCGACCTGCGCGACGTCGGTGTGCGCGGCCGAGAGCTTCGCGTAGAGGGGCAGCGCGGTCGCGCGCCGGCAGGCGGCGACGATCTCGGCCGCCGACTCGGCGGCCTCGTCGACGTTCGGGCAGCTGAGGTTCAGCTCGACCGCCTCGACGTCGCGCAGCGCCGCACAGGTCTCGGCGTAGTCGTCGGCGGAGAAGCCGCCGACCGAGATCCAGAGGGGCACGCCGAGCTCGCGAAGCCGTGGCAGCACGTCGGAGAGGAAGCGCTCGCGCCCGGGATTGGCGAGCCCGATCGCGTTCAGCATGCCGTGGTCGGTCTCGGCGATCCGGGGCGGCGCGTTGCCCTCGCGCGGGAGCGGCGTGATCGTCTTCGTGACGAATGCGTCGAAGGACCGCGCGATCTCGGGCGCGACGAGCGCGTCGAGGCAGCCCGATGCGTTAAGCAGCCGCAAGGACCGGCCCCTCCACGCAGAGTCGCTTCAGCTCGCCGTCGAGCTCGACGACGCACCCGTAACACGCCCCGAAGCCGCACGCCATCGGCGCCTCCCAGGCGAGCTGCGCACCGGCCGGCATCGCCTTGAGCATCGGCTCGGGCCCGCAGGCGAGGATGTCGTAGCCGGACGGCAGCACGTCCGTCACGAACGTCGGGTCGACGACGACCTCGGCACCGGGCATCAGCACGGCCGCCTCCGCGTGCCGCTCGCTGCGGAAGCCGAGGATCGCGGGCGGGAAGCGCAGCGCCTCGCTGAGGAACGGCAGCGGCGCCATGCCGATGCCGCCGCCGACGAGCAGCGGCCGCTCGACGGTGAGGTCGTACCCGTTCCCGAGCGGGCCGAAGACGTGAATCGCGTCGCCGCGCTCGAGCTCGACGAGCACCCGGGTTCCAGGGCCGATCGGGTCGATCAGGAAGTGGAGCTCGCTCGGCGGCGCGAAGCAGAGCGAGAGCGGGCGCGGGAGCACGCGGCCCGGCGCCTCGAGCATGAAGAACTGGCCGGGCACGCCCGTCTCCATGCCGTTGCGGGCGAGTCGCAGCAGCGCGTACTCGCCGACCGGCTCGACGCCGACGACGCTAAGCCGTTCGCGTTTCCGCATCGATCCGTTCCTGCAGGGACACCGCCTGCTCCGCGCGGGCGTGCGCGATCGCCTGGACGGCGGCGGCGGCGCCGGCGAGCGTCGTGATGCACGGGACGCGGCGCGACAGCGCAGCCTCGCGAATCGCATAGCCGTCGGAACGCGCCTCGCGGCCCTGCGGCGTGTTGATCACGAGGTCGCAGCGGGCGCGGCGGATCAGGTCGAGCACCGTCGGCTCGTCGCCCTCGGCCTCGCTCAGCTTGCGCACCGCCTCGACCTGCAGGCCGGCGCCGGCGAGCGTCGCCGCCGTCCCCTCCGTCGCGAAGAGCGTGAACCCGAGCCCGAGCAGCGTCGCCGCGATCGGCACCGCCTGCTTCTGCTCCGCCGGGCGGATCGACATGAAGACGGCGCCCGACGACGGCAGTGTCCGTCCCGCCGCCCGCTCCGCCTTCGCGAGCGCGGTCGGCAGGTCGTGCGCGCTCGCCATCACCTCGCCGGTCGAGCGCATCTCGGGACCGAGCACCGGGTCGCTGCCCGGGAAGCGCGCGAACGGCAGCACGGCCGCCTTGACGCTCCACTGCTTCGGCCTGCGCTCGGGCGGCAGGCCGAGATCGGCGAGCCGCATCCCGTTCGCGAGGCGACAGGCAGCCGGCACGAGCGGCACGCCGGTCGCCTTCGAGACGAACGGCACCGTGCGCGAGGCGCGCGGGTTCGCCTCGATCACGTGCACGTCGCCCTCGGGTGTCACGGCGAGCTGGACGTTCAGCAGGCCGACGACGCCGAGCGAGCGGCCGAGCACGCGCACCGTCCGCTCGATCTCGGCCGTCTGCTGGTCGGACAGGCCCGGCGCCGGCAGGACGCAGGTCGAGTCGCCCGAATGCACGCCGGCCTCCTCGACGTGCTGCATGACCGCCGCGATGTACGTGTCGACGCCGTCGCAGAGCGCGTCGACGTCGATCTCGACCGCGTTCTCGAGGAAGCGGTCGACGAGGACGCGTCCGACGACCGGCACCTCGCGCACCTCGCTCTCACCGAAGCAGATGCGCATCGCCCGCCCGCCGAGCACGTACGACGGCCGCACGAGCACCGGGTAGCCGAACCGGTTCGCGACGTCGATCGCCTCCTCGTTCGACGAGGCCATCCCCCACCCCGGCGAGCGGATGTCGTGTGCGCGCAGCAGCCCGCCGAAGCGCTCGCGGTCCTCGGCGAGGTCGACGGCCTCGTGCGGCGTGCCGAGGATCCGGTAGCCCGCCTCCTCGATCGCGTGCGCGAGCTTGAGCGGCGTCTGGCCGCCGAACTGGATGACGACGCCGGCGGGCCGCTCGCGGTCGCAGATCGCGAGCACCGACTCCGCGTCGAGCGGCTCGAAGTACAGCCGGTCGCTCGTGTCGTAGTCGGTGGAGACGGTCTCGGGGTTGCAGTTGACCATCACCGCCTCGTAGCCGAGCTCGCGGAACGTCCAGACGGCGTGCACGCAGCAGTAGTCGAACTCGACGCCCTGGCCGATCCGGTTCGGGCCGGAGCCGAGGATGACGACCCGCGGCTTCGCACCGGTGGGCGCGGCCTCCTCCGCCTCGCCCCAGGTCGAGTAGTAGTAGTTCGACGCCGCCTCGACCTCGCCGGCAACCGAGTCGACGCGGCGGTAGACGGGCCGCACGCCGCACGCCTTCCGGCGCGCGCGGACCACCTGCTCCGGCGTGTCGGTCGCGGCGGCGATGTCGGCGTCGGTGATCCCCATCCGCTTCAGCCGCAGCCAGTCGTCGGCGACGAACGACTCGACGTCCTCCCCCGCGATCTCGAGCAGCGCGAACTGGATGCGCGCGATCTCCTCCTGGAAGAAGGGATGCACGTCGCCCGGGACGTCGGCGAGCGTCTGCCACGGGGTCGCGGCGCCGGTGTCGAGCTCCCGCGAGCGCATCGCCTTCAGGAACGCCTCCGCGAAGGTGCGGCCGATCCCCATCGTCTCGCCGACCGACTTCATCTGCGTGCCGAGCGTGCGGTCGGCGCCCGGGAACTTCTCGAAGGCGAAGCGCGGGAACTTGACGACGACGTAGTCGAGCGTCGGCTCGAAGCTCGCGGGCGTCGTGCCGGTCAGGTCGTTCGGGATCTCGTCCAGCGTGTAGCCGACGGCGAGCTTCGCGGCGACCTTCGCGATCGGGTAGCCCGTCGCCTTCGACGCGAGCGCCGAGGAGCGCGAGACGCGCGGGTTCATCTCGATCACGCGCACGTCGCCCGTCTCGCGCGAGCGCGCGAACTGGATGTTCGAGCCGCCGGTGTCGACGCCGACCGCCCGGATGACCGCGGCCGCCGCGTCGCGCAGCTCCTGGTAGGCCTCGTCGCTCAGCGTCATCTGCGGGGCGACGGTGACCGAGTCGCCGGTGTGCACGCCCATCGGATCGAGGTTCTCGATCGAGCAGATGATCACGACGTTGTCGACGTGGTCGCGGACGACCTCGAGCTCGAACTCGTCCCACCCGCGCACCGACTCCTCGACGAGCACCTGGTGGATCGGCGACTCGCGCAGCCCGATCTCGACCTGGGCGTAGAGCTGCTCCCGCGTGTTCGCGAAGCCGCCGCCGTGCCCGCCGAGCGTGAACGCCGGGCGGACGACCGCAGGCACGTCGACGCCCTCGAGCTCGTCGAGCGACGTGACGACACGCGAGGTCGGCACCTTGAGCCCGCACGACTCGACCGCCTGCTTGAAGAGGAGCCTGTCCTCCGCGCGCTGGATCGCGTCGAGGCGGGCGCCGATCAGCTCGATGCCGAGCTCGTCGAGGACCCCCGACTCGGCCAGCTCACGCGCGAGGTTGAGCGCCGTCCCGCCGCCCATCGTCGGCAGCACGGCGTCGGGCCGCTCGCGGCGCAGCACGTCGGCGACGCCGTCGACGTCGAGCGGCTCGAGGTACGTCCGGTCGGCGAAGCCCGGGTCGGTCATGATCGTCGCCGGGTTCGAGTTGACGACGATCGTGCGATAGCCGTCCTCGCGGAGCACCTTCAGCGCCTGGCAGCCGGAGTAGTCGAACTCCGCGGCCTGCCCGATCACGATCGGGCCGGAGCCGAGGATGCAGATCGACGTGATGTCGGTGCGCTTAGGCATCGTCCGCGACCTGGTCGACCCAGCGATCGATGAGCGAGTACGCGTCGTGCGGGCCGGGGCCGGCCTCGGGATGGAACTGGATCGAGCGCGCGCGGAGCTCCGGGTACTCGAGCCCTTCGACCGTCTCGTCGTAGAGCGAGATGTGCGACGTCTCGGTGCCGGCGGCGCGCACGGCGAAGCCGTGGTTCTGGCTCGTCACGAGCACCGTGCCGCTCTCCTTGTGCAGGACCGGATGGTTGATGCCGCGATGGCCGAACGGGAGCTTGAACGTCTCGTGCCCCGTCGCCTGCGCGATCAGCTGGTGCCCGAGGCAGATCCCGAAGACGTTCGTGCGGCCGAGGAGCGCCTCGACCGTCTTCGTCTGCTCGACGAGCGGCGCCGGGTCGCCCGGCCCGGGCGACAGGAGCACTCCGTCGTACCGCGCGAGCTCGTCGGCGTCGGCGTCGTGCGGGAAGACGGTCACGTGCGCCCGGGCGTTCGCGAGGCGCTTGAGCACGCTCCGCTTGACCCCGTAGTCGACGACGGCGATCCGCGCACGGCCCTCCGCCGTGAACTCGTACACCTGCCCGGTCGAGACGCCGTCGACGAGCGCGCGGCCGGCCATGTCGGGCTGCGACGCCGCGATCCGCACCGCCTTGTCGACGTCGTGCTCGCCGCCGACGACGCACGCCTGCATGGCGCCGCGCTCGCGGAGGTGGAGGACGAGCGATCGCGTGTCGATCCCGGTCAGCCCGACGACGCCGCGCTCGCGCAGCCAGTCGGTCCACTCCGGTCCGCGCGCCTCCCGCATCAGGACTGCGCGAGCCTGCGCGTGCGCGGACTCGTCGCGGGTCTCGGCGACGCCGTAGTTCCCGACCATCGGCGCCGTGAAGCAGATCACCTGCTCGGCGAACGACGGGTCGGTCACCGCCTCCTGGTAGCCCGACATGCCGGTCGTGAAGACGGCCTCGCCACAGGCGACGCCGTCGGCGCCGACCGACTCGCCACGCCAAACCGTCCCGTCCGCGAGTGCGACGAACCCGTTCACTCGTGGACGACCGCCCCGCCGGCGATCGTCAGCACGACCGCACCTGCGAGCGTGGCGCCGAGGAGCCACGAGTTGCGCGACTTCGACTTGAAGTCGGTCACCTGCCACTCGCGCTCGAGGTCGAGGAGGACGAGGTTCGCCGGCGCGCCGACGGCGATCCGCGGCCGGTCGAGCCCGAAGATGCGCGCCGGCCCGGCCGACATCCGCTCGAGCAGCGTCGCGAGCGGCAGCAGCCCCGGCTTCACGAGGTACGTGTAGAGGGCGGCGAACGCCGTCTCGAGTCCGGTGACGCCGTTCGGCGCCGCCTCGAACGGGACTTCCTTCTCGTGGCGCGCGTGCGGGGCGTGGTCGGTCGCGACGCACTCGATCGTGCCGTCGCGGAGCGCGTCGAGCAGGGCGAGCCGGTCCGACTCCTCGCGCAGCGGCGGATTCATCTTCACGTTCGGGTCGAGGCTCCGCACGACCTCGTCGGTCAGCACGAGATGGTGCGGCGTCACCTCGCCGCTCGCGCGCACGCCCGCCTCGCGGGCCCGGCGGAGCGCAGCCACCGACTCGGCGGCCGAGAGATGCATCAGGTGCAGCGGCTGTCCCTCCGCCGCGGCCAGCGAGAGATCCCGCTCGACCATCACCGACTCGCCGGCCGACGGATAGCCGGTGAGACCGAGCTCCGCAGAGACGCGGCCGAGGTGCATGTGCGAACCGCGGGTCAGCGACGGCTCCTCCTCGTGCAGCGCGAGCGGCCGGCCGGTGATCGACGAGTACTGGAGCGCGCGCTGCAACAGCCCGGCCGACCGCACCGGCACGCCGTCGTCCGAGAAGGCCGCCGCGCCCGTCTCGGCGAGCTCCGCCATCTCGGTCAGCTCCTCCCCCGCCTGACCGCGCGTGATCGCGGCCATGAAGCCGGTCGGGACGACCGCCTCGCGCCGCGCGCCCTCGATCAGCGACTGCAGGGTCGCGGCGCTGTCGACGACCGGGTCGGTGTTCGGCATCGCGAGGATCGCGCAGAAGCCGCCGGCCGCCGCCGCCGCGGTGCCGGAGGCGATCGTCTCCTCGTCCTCGCGGCCCGGCGTGCGCAGGTGGACGTGCGGATCGACGAACGCCGGCGCAAGCGTGAGCCCGGCGCCGTCGACGACGCGATGCTCGTTCGTGTCGAGGCCCTCGCCGATCTGCGCGACGACGCCGCCGTCGATGCGGACGTCGACCGTCGCGTCGAGGCCTTCGACCGGATCGACCACGTGCGCACCGCGGACGACGACGTTCGCGCCGGCCAGGTCCTTCTGCCAGAGCATCACGCCACCTCCGCCGCTGCGAGCGCCTTGATCCCGACCGGGCCGCCGACGAGCAGGTCGTAGAGCACCGCCATCCGCACCACCTGGCCGTTCCGCACCTGTGTCTCGACGAGCGCGTCGCCGCCGTCGGCGACCCGCGGGTCGATCTCGACGCCGCGGTTCATCGGCCCCGGATGCATGACCTTCTGCCCCGCGCGCAGGCGCTCGGGCGTGATCCCCCACTGCGCCGTGTACTCGCGGAGGCTCGGCACGAAGTTCGCCCCGGCCTGCATCCGCTCGTGCTGCATGCGCAGGACGTAGACGACGTCGGCGTCGCCGATCGCCGCGATGTCGTGGCTCGTCTCGGCGAGCCCCTCGGGGATGAGCGCGGGCGGGCCGACCAGCGTGCAGCGGATGTTCATGAGCGCGAACGCCTGCACGAGCGAGCGGGCGACGCGCGAGTGGAGGACGTCGCCGACGATCGCGACGTGCAGGCCCTCGAGGTGACCGAGCTCCTGCTGGAGCGTGTAGAGATCGAGCAGCGCCTGAGTCGGGTGCTGGTGCTTCCCGTCGCCGGCGTTGACGACGTGCGCGTCGACGATCCGCGAGACGAAGTGCCCGGCGCCGACCTGCGGATGCCGGATCACGATCACGTCGGGGTCGTAGGCGCTCAGCGTCAGCGCCGTGTCCTTGAGCGATTCGCCCTTGTCGACGGACGAGCCCGTCGACTTGATGGTCAGGGTGTCGGCGCTCAGGCGCTTGGCGGCGAGCTCGAAGCTCGACGACGTCCGCGTCGACGACTCGTAGAAGAGATTCACGACGAGCCGCCCCTTGAGCGTCGGCAGCTTCTTGACCTCGCGGTCGAGCGACTGCGCGAAGGTGCGCGCGGTGCCGAGGATGCGCTCGACGTCGTCGCGGGTCACATCGGCCATCGAGAGCAGGTGGCGCCGGTCGTCGTGCTGCGGCGGCCGCAGGTCGTCGGTGACGAGGCGGATCACGATGCCTCCTCCGGGTTCGGGACGAGCAGGATCTGGTCGATCTCGTCGACCTCGAGCAGCTGCACCTGGATGCGCTCGCTGCGCGCGGTCGGCAGGTTCTTGCCGACGTAGTCGGGGCGGATCGGCAGCTCGCGATGGCCGCGGTCGACGATCACGGCGAGCTGGACGCGCGCGGGCCGGCCGTAGTCGAAGAGCGCCTCGATCGCGGCGCGGATCGTCCGGCCGGTGTAGAGGACGTCGTCGACGAGCACGACCGTCCGCCCTTCGAGCGGGAAGCCGAGCTGTGTCTCGCGGACGACCGGCTGCGCGCTGCGCGGGGCCTCGCCGCCGCGGACCGAGACGTCGTCGCGGTAGAAGGTGATGTCGACCGAGCCGAGCTCCGGCGCCTCGCCGGTGCGATCCTCGATCAGGCGTGCGAGCCGCTGCGCGATCGGGACGCCGCGCGTCTGGATGCCGACGAGCGCGACCTGATCGAGCTGCGGATTGCCCTCGATGATCTCGTGGGCGATTCTCGAAAGGGTCCGGCTCAGCGCCTCGGCGTCGAGCAGGAGTTTCCCCTGGGTTGGGGCGTGCGTATGCATTCGACTCCTTCCCGGCCTCGCTGGACCGGCTTAAAGGGGTTCGTCGTCGGCGGCAACTCTATAGTCAGCGGCGGATGGATGGGGACATCCTCGATCGGTACGCCGAGCTGATCGTCTCGGTGGGTGCGAACGTGCAGCCTGACCAGGTGCTCGCGATCGAGGCGTCGCCGGAGGCGTCGGGGCTCGTCCAGCTCGTCGCCCGGAAGGCCTACGAGCGGGGTGCGCGCTACGTCGACGTCTTCTACTTCGACCCCGTGGTGAAGCGGATCCGGGCCGAGGCGGCGCCCGACGGGACGCTCGAGTGGGTGCCCGGCTGGCTCGGCCGGCGGATGCTCGAGCTCGGCGAGCTCGACGCGGCCCGCGTCGTGCTGACGCCGATCTTCGGCCCGGGCGGCCTCGAGGGCATCGACCCGGCGCGCGCCGCCCAGGACCGGCTGCCGACGGTCAAGGAGCTCTTCAAGGTGATCGAGGACAAGTCGGTCGCGTGGTCGATCTCGCCGTACCCGACGCGGCAGTGGGCGGCGACCGTCTATCCCGACCTCGCGCCCGAGGAGGCGGTCGAACGTCTCTGGCAGGATGTGATCCACGTCTGCCGCCTCGACGAGCCGGACCCGGCCGAGGCGTGGAACCGCCGGATCGACGAAATCTGGCAGGTCGCGAGCCGGCTCGACGCGCTCGACCTCGACGCCGTGCACTTCGAGGGGCCCGGCACCGACCTGACGATCGGCCTGCTGCCGAGCTCGAGGTTCGCGAAGGAGGGCGGCGCCTCGCATACGCGGACCGGCGTCCGGCACGTCGCGAACCTGCCGACGGAGGAGGTCTTCACGACGCCGGATCCGGAGCGGGTCGACGGGGTCGTCGCCGCGACGAAGCCGCTCGACGTCGCCGGCTCCGTCGTGCGCGGCCTGCGCGTCCGCTTCGAAGGCGGGCGGGCGGTGCAGATCGACGCCGACGAGAACGCGGAGGCGCTCCGCGCCCGCGCCGCGACCGACCCGGGCGCCTCGCGCCTCGGCGAGGTGGCGCTCGTCGACGGCGAGAGCCGGATCGGCAAGCTCGGCACGACGTTCTTCAACACGCTCCTCGACGAGAACGCGGCGTCGCACGTCGCGCTCGGCGACGGCTACGCGGCGCCGATCGCCGATCCGGCCGACCTGCCGCGGATCAACGCGAGCGACGTGCACATCGACTTCATGATCGGCAGCAACGAGGTCGACGTCACCGGCACGACCAAGTCCGGCGAGACCGTGCCGCTGCTGCGCGGCGGTGTCTGGCAGATC
>JBEQUF010000154.1:0-10806 GCA_040349295.1 Actinomycetota bacterium
GCTCCTGCGCACGGTCTCGCACGACCTGCGCTCGCCGCTCACCGCGATCATGGCCTCCGCCGGCGCGCTCACGAACGACGAGCTGACGCTCGACGCCGCCGACCGCGCCGAGCTCGCGCACGCGATCGGCCTCGAGGCGCAGCGGCTGAACCGCGTCGTCGGCGACCTGCTCGACCTCTCCCGCCTGCAGGCCGGCGCGGCCGAGCCGCATCTGGAGCTGTGGTCGGCGGACGAGCTCGTCGCCCAGGCGCTCCCCGACGGCGACCGGATCCGGGTCGAGCTCGACGACGCCGCACCGCCCGTCCGCGTCGACGGGCCGCAGGTCGAGCGCGCGCTCGCGAACCTGATCGACAACGCGCTGAAGTTCTCGCCCGCCGACTCGCCCGTCACCGTGCGCGTCGAGCACGGCTCCACCGAGCTGCGCATCCACGTGCTCGACCACGGCCCGGGCGTCGACGGCGCCGACCGCGAGGCGCTGTTCCGGCCGTTCGAGGGAACCGGCAGCGGGCTCGGGCTCGCGATCGCCCGCGGCTTCGCCGAGGTGAACGGCGGCCACGTCTGGGCGCAGGACGATCCGACCGGCGGACACTTCGTGCTCGCGCTGCCGACTGGAAGCGCATGAGGATCCTCGTCGTCGACGACGAGCCGCAGATCCTGCGTGCGCTCCGCACGAGCCTGCGCGGCGCGGGCTACGAGGTCGAGACGGCAGAGACGGTCGAGGCGGCGCTGACGGCCGCCGCCGTCAATCCTCCGGACGCCGTCATCCTCGACCTCGTGCTGCCGGACGGCCGCGGCATCGACGTCGCGCGCGAGCTGCGGACGTGGAGCAACGTGCCCGTGATCATGCTCAGCGTCGTCGGCGACGAGCGGGAGAAGGTGGAGGCGCTCGACGCCGGCGCCGACGACTACGTCACGAAGCCCTTCGGGATCGACGAGCTGCTGGCGCGGCTGCGCGCCGCGCTGCGGCGGCGCGAGCCCTCTGCCGACCCGGTCGTCGAGGTGGGCGGCCTGCGCATCGACCTCGAGCGGCAGCTCGTCCAGCTCGACGGCGAGCCGGTGGCGCTGACGCCGCACGAGTTCTCGCTCCTCCGGGCGCTCGCCCGCGACCCCGGGAAGCTGATGACCCACCAGGCGCTCCTCCGCGAGGTCTGGGGGAGGGCATACGGCGACGAGTCGCACTACCTGCACGTCTACGTCTCGCAGCTTCGCCGGAAGCTCGAGGCCGACCCGGCTCGCCCCCGCTACATCCTCACCGTGCCGGGTGCCGGGTACCGCTTGGCGTCTTGAGATCCCCTTGAGGTCAGGGCGTCCAATCCTGATCTCCCCCTGATGCCACCAGCGCGATTCTCGTTCCATGGCGACGCACGCGCACCGATATCCAGGCCTCGACCTGCCGCACCCCGCCCGGGCGGCGGCGCCGCTCCTTGCACTGGCCGTCGCGGCTGCCCTCTTCGATGTCGACCGGCGTCTCCCATGGGCAGTCGGCGTTGCCGGTGCCCTCTGCTTCGCCGTCGCCGCCGTCGTGCGCGCAGCCAGGGCGCGCGTCGAGCTCGCGGCTGTTCGCCGCACCGCCGACCGGCTGATCGTTCACGAGCCGAGGACGACGGACGCATCGGAGCTGATTCGCTGGCGTTGCGACGAGTTGACCTCGCAGGTGACCCGCGACGGGTTGCGCCGGGAGATTGGACGGTTGCTCGACGAGCTCGATCCTGGGAAGCTTCCCGGGGCAAGTCCGCTGCGGCGGCCCGCGCTGCGAGCGAACGAGGCGACGCTCCGCTCGATCGCCGGCCGCGTCGGCGGCAGCCGCCCCATCAGCCCGCGAGGGGTCCTCCTGACACTCGCCCTCCTGCGCGACGGCGCGAGTCCGCTCTACTCCGACCAGGCGGAGCTCCTGCTGCCGCGCGCGCTCGCCCGCGTGCTCGGAGCGCTCGAGCCGTGACCGAGATCGCCGCACCGCAACGCCGCTTCCGGCGCATCGTCGTCGGTCGCCCGATGCAGACGGGGCAGCTGGAGGAGACGCTGCTGCCGAAATTCCTGGCGCTCCCCATCTTCGCGTCGGACCCGCTGTCGTCCGTCGCATACGCGACCGAGTCGGCGCTCGTCGTCCTCGTCGCCGTCTCGGCAACTGCTGCGCATCTTGTCCTGCCGATCTCGATCGCGATTGCAGCGCTGCTCGCGATCGTCGTCCTGTCTTACATGCAGACCGTGCACGCGTACGAGACAAGCGGCGGCGCCTACGTCGTCGCGCGCGAGAACCTTGGCACGATCCCGAGCCTCGTCGGCGCCGCGGCGCTCCTGACCGACTACGTGTTGACCGTCGCCGTGTCGATCTCGGCCGGCATCTTCGCGATCGCATCCTTCTCGCCTGCCGTTGGCCACCACAAGGTGGCGCTCTCGCTCGCCTGCCTCGTCCTGATCGTGCTCGCCAACCTGCGCGGCGTGCGCGAGTCCGGGCTGATCTTCGCGCTGCCCACGTACCTCTTCGTGCTGTCGATCGCAGCGCTCGTCGTCGGCGGCTCCTTCCACCACACGCGAGCCGTGACTCCGAACCCGCTGCCTGTCGGCACGGGCGCAATCACACTCTTCGTCCTGTTGCGCGCGTTCTCGTCGGGCTCGACGGCGCTGACGGGGGTCGAGGCGATCGCGAATGGCGTGAATGCCTTCCGGAAGCCGCATGGCCGCAACGCTGCACTGACGCTCGCCACGCTCGGGACGATCGCGATCGGCCTCTTTCTCGGCGTTTCGTATCTCGCGGTGCAGACGCACGCCCGTCCGAGCGCCACGACGTCGGTCGTGTCGCAGGTCGCGCGCTCGGTGTTCACGCCCGGCACGCCGCTGGCGTTCATGTACTACGCGGTGCAGATCTTCACGCTCGTCGTGCTGATCTTTGCCGCGAACACGAGCTTCCAAGGGTTCCCGCGGCTATCGGCGCTGCTCGCCCGCGACCGCTTTGCGCCGCGCCAATTCTCGAACCTCGGCGACCGTCTCGTCTTCTCGAACGGAATGGTCGTCCTCGCGACGGTTGCCGGGTTGCTGCTGTGGATCTACGGCGCCAACACGAACAGCCTCATCCATCTCTACGTGATCGGCGTCTTCACTGCGTTCACCTTGTCACAGGCGGGGATGGTGCACTACTGGTTCCGGCGTGGTGGGCCGCATTGGCGTCTGAAGCTGCTCGTCAACGGCGTCGGTGCCATCGCGACCGGAATGGTGACGCTGATCGTCGTGTACACGAAGTTCGCAGAGGGTGCGTGGCTCGTCACGGTCGCGATCCCGGTGCTCGTCTTGACGATGCTCGGCGTCCGCCGCCACTACGACGCACTTGGCCGCCGGCTGCACGCGGGCGCCGCCGCCGTCGCGGTTGCCCCGGCCGCGGTCAACCGCTCGCTCGTCCTCGTCGAGTCGCTCGATGACGCGGCCGACACGGCATGGCGGCTGGCTCGGCGGATCACCCCTGGCGACCTGCGCGCCGTCCACGTTCCGACCGGCCGCACAGATTCCGGGATTCGCGCCCGGTGGTTCCAGCGCTCGGGCGTGCCCTTGGAGCGGCTCGACAATTCGCGTGGTGTGGCGGAGGCTGTGCTCGAGCAGGTGTGGCGCTCGCCGCGCAGCGAGTCGGAGTTCGTCACGGTGTACGTGTCCGAGCTCTTCCGCTCGACCTCGTTGCGCGAACAGCTTCGCCGGCCGCGCGAGCTGACACTGAAGTTCCGCCTCCTGAGCGAGCCGGGCGTCGTCGTCGCCGACATCCCCGTCCTCGAGGGCCGGACGCCGGACGAGCCGAAGCGCGTGGTCGCCCGCGTGCTCGTCTCGGGCGTCAACGCGGCCTCTATGCGGGCGGTCAACTACGCGAGCACCCTCGACGTCGACGACGTCCGGGCGATCCACTTCGCCTTCGGCTCGGAGGACGCCGCCGCGATCCGGGACGAGTGGGCCGACCAAGGACCGCGCATCCCGCTCGAGATCGACGAGGCTCCCTACCGGGATCTCGGTCAGCCCCTTCTCGGCTACCTCCGCGAGCTGACCGCCGACCCCGGGACGATCGTCGTCGTTCTAATGCCGGAGCTCGTCACCCGGGGCTGGCGCCGGCTCCTCCACAACCAGCGGGCGTTGTACGTGAAACGGCTGCTGCTCTTCGAGCCGCAGGTGCTCCTGGCGTCGGTCCCGTATCAGGTGCTCCGCTAGGCGGATTACAGTCCGGGCCGGTGGCTCGGCGGCGGCAGCAGCAGGGGCTCGAACGCGTTCTCGGTGCGAACGCCCTCTTCGCGACCGCCTACGGCAACGTCGGCTCCTCGATCTATTACGCGCTCGGCCTCACCGCCGGCATCGCGCTCGGGCTGACGCCGCTCGTCTTCATCGTCAGCGGGATCATCTTCGCCTGCACCGCCGCGACCTACGCCGAGGGCACGGTGCGCTATCCGGAGGCAGGCGGCTCGTCGAGCTTCGCCCGGCACGCGTTCAACGAGCTCGTCTCGTTCGGAGCGGCCTGGGCGCAGATGCTCAACTACGTGATCACCGTCGCGATCTCGGTGATCTTCGTCCCGCACTACCTCTCGATCTTCTGGGAGCCGCTGCGGACGACGCCGTGGGACGTGATCGTCGGGATCGTCTTCACCTGGGTGCTGGTGATGATCAACATCGTCGGCGTCAAGGAGGCGGCGAGCCTCAACATCTTCCTCGCGGTCGTCGACTTCGCGACGCAGCTGCTGCTCGTGGCGCTCGGCTTCGTCCTGATCTTCTCGCCGCACATCCTGCGCGCGAACATCCACTTCGGCACCGCGCCGACGTGGTCGAACTTCGCGCTCGCGATCCCGGTGGCGATGATCGCGTACACGGGCATCGAGACGGTGTCCAACCTCGCGGAGGAGGCGCGCGACCCCGTCCGGTCGATCCCACGCTCGATCACCCTCGTCGCGATCGCCGTCTTCGCCATCTACTTCACGCTGCCGTGGATTGCGCTGTCGGCGATGCCGGTCGTGCACGAGGGGACGCACTACGTCACGCAGCTCGGGCAGAACCCGCCGCACGGCTACAAGAACGACCCGGTGCTCGGGCTCGTCAAGAACCTCGGCATCCACGGCGCGCTGCTCAAGGTCGCGGAGTACTACGTCGGCATCCTCGCCGCGACGATCCTCTTCATCGCGACGAACGCCGGTGTGATCGGCGCGTCGCGCATCACGTACTCGATGGCGTCGTACCGGCAGCTGCCGGAGGTCTTCCGCCGGCTCCATCCGCAGCTGAAGACGCCGTGGCTGTCGCTGATCGTCTTCGCCGGCGTCGCGCCGACGCTCTTCCTGCTCACCGGGCAGGTCGACTTCCTCGGGCGCATGTACGCGTTCGGTGCGATGCTGTCGTTCACGATCGCGCACATCGCCGTCACGGTGCTGCGTCTCAAGTACCCCGACGAGGAGATGGAGTGGCGCGCGCGGCCGAGCATCGGTCGCTGGCCGCTCTTCGCGCTCGTCGGCGGCCTCGGCACCGGGATCGCGTGGATCGTCGTCGTCGTGCAGGACGCGCCGACGCGCTACGCGGGCGTCGGCTGGCTCGCGCTCGGCTTCGTCTTCTATCCGCTCTACCGGCGCCGTCTCGGCGAGCCGCTGCGCAAGACGGTGCGCGCGCCGATCGTCATCACGGCCGGCGCGCTCGAGTACTCGAACATCCTCGTGCCGGTCGCCGCCGGCTATCCGTCGGACGAGGCGATGGACGTCGCGGCGCGGCTTGCCCGCGAGCGGCGCGCTCGCATCGTCGCGATGACCGCGCTGCCGGTGCCGCTCGAGCTGCCGCTCGATGCGTACCTGCCGGAGCAGGTCGCGGAGGCGAACGAGCAGCTCGACGAGGCGCGTGCGATCGGCGAGTCGTACGGTGTGCCGGTGACCACGAGAATCGTCCGCGCCCGCAACCCCGGCCGCGCGATCGTCGACGAGGCGGTGCGCCGGAGCACCGAGATCATCGTCATGGGCGGGCCCCGGCGCGTGCGCCTGCAGAGCGGCAAGCGCGCGATCTTCGGCGACACCGTCGACTTCGTCCTGAAGCACGCGCCCTGCCGGGTGATGGTTGCCGCCGGGAAGGTGGCGGCGTGAACTCGCCTGCGTACCGGAAGGTGGTGCGGGTGTTCTCGCTCGTGGCGATCGCCCTCGGCTTCGCGATCCTCGTCCGGACGGCCGACGGCGGCGGCGGGACGGTCGGGTACGCGGTCGGCGCGCTCTTCATCGCGCTCGGCACCGCGCGCCTCTACCTGCTCCAGAAGACCAAGCACTAGTGGCCCGAAAGCTCCCGCAGCTCCAGCGCGCGCTCGACGCCCCGGCGCTCGCGTCGGTCGCCTACGGCGAGATCGCATCCTCGATCTACTTCGCGCTCGGCATCGTCGCGCTGCACGCGCTCGGCTTCACGCCGCTCGTCCTCGGCGTGATGGGGCTGCTCTTCCTGGTCGTCGCGCTCTCGTATGCGGAGGGAACGGCCTCGATCCGCGAGACCGGCGGCGCCGCGACGTTCACACGCGTCGCGTTCAACGACCTCGCGGGCTTCCTGACCGGGTGGGCGCTCTTCCTCGACTACCTGATCGTGATCGCGCTCTCGACGCTCTTCGTGCCGCACTACCTCGGGATCGCGCTCGGCATCCACTCGATCGCGAGCCATCCGGGCGACGTGATCTTCGCCTGCGTGCTGATCGTCGGCATCGCCGCCTCGCGCCTGCTCCGAGGCCCGATGGTGCACACGTTCGGGATCGCCGTCCCCGTGCTCGACCTGATCACGCAGCTGCTGCTCGTCGGCCTCGGGTTCGCGTTCCTCTTCAGCGGCGATGCGCTGACGCGCGGCCTCTCGCTCGGGACGACACCGTCCTGGCACGAGATCCTCTTCGCACTGCCGCTCGCGATGCTCGCGTACACGGGTCTCGAGACGGTTGCGAACTACGCCGAGGAGGTGCGGCGGCCCGGCCGCGACCTGCCGCGCTCGCTGTTCAGCGCGATCGGCCTCGTCGTCGTCATCTACGTGCTGATCGCGCTGGTCGCGCTGTCGGCCTTCCCCTCGGGCACGGGCACGACGGAGCTCGGGACGGACTGGCTGCGGGCGCCCCTGATGGGCGTCGTGTCGCAGCTCGGGTTGCACGTGCCGAGCTGGGCCGACCACATCCTGAAGGTGTACGTCGGGCTCACCGGCGCCCTGATCCTGTTCGCCGCCGCGACGACGTCGATCTCGGGCTTCGGCCGTCTCGCGTACTCGCTCGGCGAGCACGGCCAGCTGCCCGCGGTCTTCGGCCGCCTGCATCGGCGCACGCTCGTCGCACCGGTCTCGGTCGTGGCGGCGGCAGGGATCTCGATCGTGCTGCTCGTCATCACCGCGTTCGGGCATGCGGTGACGTTCCTCGCGTCGCTCTTCTCCTTCGGCGTGCTGCTCGCGTTCACAGCCGCACAGCTCGCGGTGATCCGCCTGCGGATGACGCAGCCGGAGCTCCGGCGGCCGTTCCGCGTGCCGCTGACGATCGGCCGCGTGCCGCTGCCCTCGGCGGTCGGCGCCGTGCTGACGGCGGCCGTCTTCGTCGTCGCGATGGTCACGCACGCGGGCGCCCGCTATGGCGGCCCGGTGTGGCTCGCGGCCGGCGTCGGGGTCTACGTCGCCGTCCGACGGAGCCGCGGCGCCGGCCTGCTCGAGCACGTCGTCTCGGCCGACGAGCAGCGGCTCCCCGGCGCCGAGTTCAAGCGGATCCTCGTGCCGATGAAGCTCGGCGAGATCGGGGAGGAGATGGTCGCGACTGCCGTCCGCCTGGCGCAGGAGCGGAACGCGATGGTCGAGGCGCTGTTCGTCCTGAAGGTCCCGCTCGACCAGCCGCTCGACGCGCCGCTCTACGAGCTCGAGGAGCAGGCCGCCGCCTCGCTCGCCGAGGCGAACGCGCTCGGCGCCGACCACGGGGTCAAGGTGACCGGCCGGACGATCCGCGCCCGCTCGATCGGCCCCGCGATCGTCGAGGCCGCCGAGGACGCGGACGCCGACCTGATCGTCCTCGGCTCGTCGCCACGGTGGCGGCGGCAGTCGCGGTTCTTCTCGCCGACCGTCGACTACGTCCTGCGGAAGGCGGACGCGGAGGTGCTCATCGTCGCGTTCCCCCAGGGCGCGCTCGAGGGCTAATGTGAGTTGAAATGAATGCGTTGATCATCGGCTGCGGCCGCGTCGGCTCGACCATCGCCCTCCAGCTCCAGAAGGAAGGGTGGAACGTCACGGTCGTCGACGAGAACGAAGACGCCCTCTCCCGGCTCGGCGAGAACTGGCCGGGCCGCTTCGTCGTCGGGCACGGCATGGACACCGATCTCCTCCGCGAGGCGGGGATCGAGGAGGCCGACGCGCTCGTCGCGTCGACCGACGGCGACAACACGAACATCGTCATCGCGCAGATCGGCCAGAAGCGGTTCGGCATCCAGTGCGTCGTCGCCCGCATCCTCGATCCGGCGCGGGCGGAGTTCTACTCGCAGCGGGGCCTGCGCAATGTCTCGCCGACGAAGACGGCGATCGACCAGCTGACCGTCGCCGTGCGCGAGTGCGTCGTGCCGGTGGTGAATTCCTGATGTACGTGATCATCGCGGGCGGCGGCAAGGTCGGCTCGAACGTCGCACGGTCGCTGCTCCGCCTCGGCCACGAGGTGACGCTGATCGAGCAGCGCCGCGACCGGTTCGAGCGGCTCGAGGACGAGTTCGAGCACCAGGTGCAGCGTGGCGACGCGACCGAGCTGTTCGTGCTCGAGCGCGCCGGCATCGCCCGGCCGCCGGACATCGTGCTCGGGCTCACCGGCGACGACGAGGACAACATGGTCATCTGCCAGCTCGCGAAGGAGCGGTACGGCGTCGAGAAGGTGATCGCACGCGTCAACGACCCGCGCAACCAGGCGCACTTCGACCTGCTCGGCATCTCGCCGACGATCTGCGCCACGTCGTCGATCATGGCGATGGTCGAGCACGAGGTGCCGGAGCACGACCTGATCCATCTGCTCGAGCTGCGCAAGGAGAACCTCGAGATCGTCGAGGTGCAGATCGACCGCGACTCGCCGTCGTCCGGCAAGCGCGTCGAGAGCCTGAAGCTGCCGGAGGGCGCCCGGCTGATCTCGGTCATGCGCGACGGGCGGGCGGAGATCGCCGTCGGCTCGACGACGCTCGAGGCGGGCGACCAGGTGCTCGCGATCCTCGAGCCCGGCAAGGAGGACGAGCTCCGCCGGGTTTTGCTGAAGCGCTAGGGGAGCAAGCTTTTCCCCATGCGGGGCGTCTTACCGATCATGAAGCGCAGCCCGCTCGTCGTGCTCGTCTCGGCCGCGTTCGTGCTCGCCGGCGCCGCACACGCGACGGCCGGCAACGACTGGCCGCGCTTCGACTGGTCGCCGCAGCGGAGCGGCGCGCCGACCTTCGCCACGGGCATCACGGCCGCGAACGTCGGCAAGCTGCAGCGCCAGCAGGTGCAGCTGCCGGGGACGGCCGACTCGTCGCCGATCTACCTGCATGCCGCCACGGTCGGCGGCGCCGCGCACGACACGTTCTTCCTGACGACGACCTACGGGAAGACGGTCGCCGTCGACGCCAAGAACGGCGCCATCCTCTGGACGTTCACGCCGCCCGGCTACGAGTCGTGGGCCGGCAGCCCGCAGATCACGACCGCGACGCCGGTCGCCGACCTGTCACGGCAGTACATCTACGCCGCCTCGCCGGGCGGCGTCATCTACAAGCTCGCGGTCGCCGACGGCCATTCGCTGTGGGGCGTGTCGATCACGAAGCTGCCGGCACGGGAGAAGATCGCCGCCTCGCTCAACTACTTCGGCGGGAAGATCATCGCGACGACCGGCGGCTACATCGGCGACGCGCCGCCGTACCAGGGCCACGTCGCCGTCATCTCGCCGGCGGGCCACCTCCTGCACGTCTGGAACTCGCTCTGCTCGAACCGGCACGGACTGATCGTCCCGGCGTCGTGCGGCGCGAGCGACTCGGCGATGTTCGGCCGCTCGGGGGCGGTCGTCGACCCGGCGAACGGCCAGCTGCTCGTCGCCACGGGCAACGCGCCGTGGAACGGCACGACGAACTGGGGCGACGCGGTCGTCCGGCTCGACGCGAACGCGACGCGCATCCTCGGCAACTACACGCCGGTGAACACCGACGAGCTGAACGCGACCGACACCGACATCGGCTCGACGTCGCCCGTGTACCTCGGCTCGGGCCTGATCGCGCAGGGCGGCAAGGACGGGAAGATCCGGCTGCTCTCGCAGAAGCGGATGGCGGGCACAGCCGGGCACAAGGGCGGCGAGCTGTCGATCGTCTCGACGCCGTCGGGGACGGATCTCTTCACCGCGCCCGCGGTCGTGCACACGAAGGGCGGCGTCTGGCTCTTCGCGGGCGACAACGGCGGCACCGCCGCCTACCGCGTGCGGAACTCGAAGCTGCAGGTGGCGTGGCATGTCGGCACCGGCGGGACGAGCCCGATCGTCGCCGGCGGCCTCCTCTACGTCTTCGACCCGGGCGGCGGCCTGAACGTGTACACGCCGTTCAACGGGCACAAGGTCGCGACCCTGGCGACCGGCGGCGGCCACTGGAACAGCCCGATCGTCGTCGACGGCCGGATCGCCCTCCCCGAGGGCAACGCCAACGACCACTCGACGAGCGGCGTCCTCGACATCTGGCGCTAATCCTGCGAACGGATTGCTGCGCAATCCGTTCGCATCGATGAGGAACTCCGCGCACCGGAGAGCGCGGTCTCCGATGCGCTCCGTGCAGTCGGACTCCGTCGTGCGGGCGCGCATGGAGTGCGCGCCCTGACAGCAAACGACGGCACCGGCGGCTC
>JBEQUF010000175.1:0-6869 GCA_040349295.1 Actinomycetota bacterium
CCTCCGGTACGAGCACGCGCTCGTCCGGCGGCACCCGTCGCAGCACGACGCGCAAGCCTGCGTCGCGCAGCACGACCCGCAAGCCGGCGGCTCGCAAGCCCGCCGCCCGCAAGCCGGCCGCTCGCAAGCCCGCCGCCCGCAAGCCGGCGGCGCGCAAGCCTGCAGCCCGCAAGCCCGCAGCCCGCAAGCCCGCCGCCCGCCAGCCCGCGGCGCGCAAGCCGGCCGCTCGCAAGCCGGCCGCCCGCAAGCCCGCCGCTCGCAAGCCCGCGGCGCGCAAGCCGGCAGCCCGCAAGCCCGCCGCCCGCAAGCCCGCAGCCCGCAAGCCCGCCGCCCGCAAGCCCGCGGCGCGCAAGCCGGCCGCGACCCGCAAGCCGGCGAGCCGCACGCGCAAGCCTGCGGCCCGCAAGCCCGCCGCCCGCAAGCCGGCGGCGCGCAAGCCGGCCGCTCGCCGCACGGCGACGCGGAAGCCGGCAGCCCGGCGCTCGTCGGGCCGCAAGTAGCGGCACTCGCACCACGCTGGACCTGAGAGCCCCGCCTCGGCGGGGCTCTCACCTTTTCGGGTGAGCAAGATCCCGCTGCCTCTCAGCATCTTGGTAGTGGATGGAGTTCGCGGGGGCATTTGGCGTTCCGGAGGCGGAGCGTCTTCTCTGGCGTGCGGGCTTCGGGCCGCGCAAGGGCGAAGCGGAGGCGCTCGCGAAGCTGGGGCTCGCCGGCGCCGTGCACGCGCTCACGAACCCGGGACGAGAGCAGCTGGTCGGTCCCGCGCCGACGGACGAGAAAGGCCGGCCGCTCGCGCCGTACGACGCATGGGGCCACGACCACACGTGGTGGCTCGACCGAATGGTGCGCACGTCTCGCCCACTCGTCGAGCGCATGGCGCTCGTGTGGCACGACTGGTTCGCGACGTCGAACGACGGCGTCGGCTCGCAGCGGCTGATGCTGCAGCAGAACGAGCTCTTCCGCTCACACGGGCTCGGCTCGTTCCAGCAGCTGCTGCTCGACGTGACGAAGGATCCGGCGATGCTGCTCTGGCTGAACGGCAGCGACAACTCGAAGTGGTCGCCGAACGAGAACTACGCGCGCGAGATGATGGAGCTCTTCACGCTCGGCGCCGACCACGGCTACACGGAGACCGACGTCCGCCAGCAGGCGCGCGCCCTCACCGGGTTCCGGAACGACTGGCGCAGCGGCGTCGGTCCGACGGGCTTCCGCTACGACCCGAAGTACCACGACACCGGCATCAAGACGATCTTCGCAAAGCGGGGCGCGTTCACCTGGAAGGACTCCGTGCGCCTGGCGGTCACGAACGCGGCGCACCCCGCGTACTTCGTCGAGAAGCTCTGGAGCTACTTCGTCGGCGCACCCCTCGACAACGCGACCCGGACCAGGCTGACGCAGCTGTACCTCTCGAACGGCAAGACGGTCAGGCCGGTCGTCGAGGCGATCCTCAAGCATCCCGCGCTGTACGACGGCCCGCGGCTCGTCAAGTCGCCGGTGGTGTACACCGCCGGACTGCTGCGCCGCCTCGGTGCGCCGATCAAGACGACGGCGTGGGCGTGGCTGGACGGGATGGCGGGCCAGCAGCTCTTCTATCCGCCGAACGTCGCCGGCTGGGACGACAACCGCTGGCTCGACACGGCGACATGGCGAGGTCGCTGGTGGATCGCGCAGCAGGTCCTCTCCCCGTTTGCGCTCGATCCGGGGAAGGCGACGCAGCCGTACGACGCCGTCAAGCTCGTCGACGGCGCGCTCGCCTTCTGGAACCGGCCGCAGCTCACGCCTGCGACGACGTCCGCACTCGTGACGTTCGCGAAGTCGGCGCTCGGCGACGCGGCGAGCACGTCGTGGAAGAAGAAGCAGTACCCGGTGCTCGCGCAGAACGCGCTGCGCCATCTGATCGCCGTCGCGCCGGAGCTGCAGGCGGCATGAGCTGCTGCGACGGCTTCTCGCGCTCGCAGTTCCTCCACCGTGCGGCGGCGGAGGCGGGGCGCGGCCTGCCCGCGATCGAGCCGGGGATGCCGCTCCCGGCCGGCACCGGTCTCTCACGCCGGAAGTTCCTCGGCACCGCGTTCGCGGTCTACGGCGCCGCGATGCTCGGCCCGCGCATCTTCGGCGACGGCATCGCGGCGGCCGCGTCGGGCCCCGCGCAGCCGGTGCTCGTGTCGATCTTCCTCGAGGGCGGCGCCGACGCGCTGTCGGTGCTCTCGCCCCAGGGAGACCCGCTGTACCGGAAGCTCCGGCCCAAGCTCGGCCTGACCGGCGGTACGGCGCTCGGCGAGGACTCGCGCCTCTACTGGCATCCCGCGCTCGGCGGGCTCGCGCAGCTGTACGGCGAGCACAAGGTGAACGTGATGCCGGCGATCGGCTACACGAACGCCGACCAGTCGCACTTCACGTCGAGGCACTACTGGGAGGTCGGCGCGACCGACACGCATCTGCAGACCGGCTGGCTCGGTCGCTACCTCGACCGCGTCGGGACGATGGACAACCCGCTGCAGGGGCTCTCGCTCGATTCGACGCTCGCGCCCGCGCTCGCCACGACGAAGGTGCCGGTCGCGTCGATCGACGGGCCTGACCAGTACGACTTCTACAGCCGCAACGTGTGGGGCGAGGTCGAGGACCGAATGCTCGCCGCGATCGGGGGCCTCGGCGGCGCCAAGGGAGATCCTGCGCTGGCGCAGGCGGCGAACGCCGCGGCACAGGTCGACAAGCTGCGCAACCAGCTGCTGCCGTTCCAGGGCGACGACGGCATCAAGAGCCCCGTGCCGTACCCGAAGTCGGACGACGAGTTCCCGAAGCGGCTCGCCGGGCTCGCCGCGATGCTCGCGTCGGGGCTGCCGCTCCGCGTCGTCGCGCTCAGCGCGCCCGGCTCGTACGACACGCACTCGAACCAGGCGGCCGACCTGCAGCAGGGACTGCAGCTGACGTCGGACTCGCTGCTCGCGTTCCAGCGCGACCTCGAGGCACGCGGGCTCGCCGACCGCGTGCTCGTCCACGTCTGGTCGGAGTTCGGACGCCGTGCGGCCGAGAACGGGAGCGCCGGCACCGACCACGGCGCAGCCGGCGTCGGCTTCCTCATCGGCACGCGCGCGACCGGCACGCTCGTCGGCGAGTTCCCCGGCCTGCAGAACGGGCTGGACAAGGACGGCAACGTCACCGCGACCGCCGACTTCCGCGGCGTCTACTCGGCGCTGCTCGAGCAGTGGCTCGACATGGACGCCGGGGCCGTCATCCCGAACGCATCGGCCTTCGCGCGGCCGACGCTCGTCCGGTGATCCTCATGCCGCCCCCGCCCGCGCGCGTCCAGGTGGTCGCGCAGGAGTTCCGCTTCGCACTGTCGCGGACGACGATCAAGGCCGGCTGGGCGGTGATCGAGCTGCGCAACCTGGGCGAGGACGCGCACGACCTCCGCCTCCGGCGCGTCGGCGGCACGCGCGTCTACCGGTGGCCGGTCACGCAGTCCGGCCGGACGGTCGACCGCGAGTACAAGCTGCTGCCCGGCACGTACCGGCTCAACTGCTCGGTGGCGAATCATGCGGCGCTGGGGATGACCGCGACGCTGCACGTGCGCTGAGCTCGTCCTCGACCTCCGCGACGTCGACGCCGGCGACCGCCAGCGTCACGTAGAGGTGGAAGAGGACGTCGGCGGCCTCCTCGACGAGTCGGCCGTCGCGCGCGACGGCGCTGATCGCCGCCTCGCCCGCCTCCTCGACGAGCTTCTGCGCCGCCTTCTCGATGCCGGCGTCCGCGAGCGACGCGACGTAGGAGCCCTCGGGACGGTCCTTGACCCGCTCGACGACGGTGCGCCAGAGCTCCGGCGCGAAGCAGCTGCGGGACCCGGTATGGCACGTCGGTCCGGCCGGGATCACCTTCAGCAGCAGCGCGTCGTCGTCGCAGTCCTCGCGGATCTCCTGCACGGCGAGCGTGTTCCCCGACGTCTCGCCCTTCTTCCAGAGCCGCTCCCGCGAGCGAGACCAGAACCACGCCTCTCCGGTCTCGCGCGTCAGCCGCTCGGCCTCGTCGTCCATCCAGCCGAGCATGAGCACGCGTCCGTCGCGCGCGTCCTGGACGATCGCCGCCTTCAGCGGAGGCATACGCCGAGCTCCTTCAGCTCGCCCCGCAGCGACACGAGCCGCTCCGGGTCCTCGTGCAGGATCGACGCGAGGAGCGCCGCGTCGGCGACGTCGAGCGCGTCGGCGACGTGCTGCGCGCTCCCGGCGCCGCCGCTCGCGATCACGGGCAGCCGCACGGCGTCGGCGATCGCGGCGAGCAGGCCGGTGTCGTAGCCGTTGCGCGTGCCGTCGCGGTCGATGCTCGTCACCAGCAGCTCCCCCGCGCCGCGCTCCTCGCACTCCCTCGCCCACTCGAGCGTGTCGCGATCCGCGGCGCGCGTCGCGCTGTGCGAGTGGACGCGGCCGTCCTCGGTGTCGATCGCGACCACGACGGCCTGGGAGCCGAGCGCGGCGGCGAGCTCCTCGATCAGCTCGGGACGCGCCAGCGCCGCCGAGTTGACGCTCACCTTGTCGGCGCCCGCCTCGAGCACGGCGCAGGCGTCGTCGACGGTGCGGATGCCGCCGCCGAACGTGAACGGGATCGTCACCCGCTCGGCGACGCGCGCCGCGGTCGCGACCGCCGCCGCACGGCGATCGAGCGTCGCCGTGATGTCGAGGAAGACGAGCTCGTCCGCGCCCGCGTCGCTGTAGGCGGCGCCGAGCTCGACCGGGTCGCCGACGTCGCGCAGGTCCTTGAAGTTGACGCCCTTGACGACGCGGCCCTCCGCGACGTCGAGACACGGGATCAGGCGCGGGAGAGGCATTGCTCCAGGAACCGCTGGCCCGCGGGCCCGCTCTTCTCGGGGTGGAATTGGACGCCGGTGAACGCTCCGTGCTCGACGATCGCGGCGAGCCCCTCGCTCGTCGCCGTCACCGCCGGCGACTCGGCGACATACGAGTGCGCGAACCAGTACGCCTCGTGCTCGGGCTCGACGTGCGCCCAGCCGATGCGCGGGATGCGTCCGTCGCGCAGGCGCACAGCGCGTCCGGGGACGATGCCGAGCCCGTCGACGCCGCCGTCCTCCTCGCTCGACTCGAGCGCGAGCTGCAAGCCGAGACAGATCCCGAGCGTCGGCTTCGTGCGTGCGCGGAGCACGTCGACGAGTCCGCGCTCCTCGAGTCCCGCCATCGCGCTGCGCGCGGCGCCGACGCCCGGCAGCACGGCGAGGTCGGCCGCCTCGACGTCGTCGATCAGCTCGGCGCCGAGCCGCGTGAACGCGAGCTTGACCGAGCGCACGTTGCCGGCGCCGTAGCGGCAGATCGCGACCGTCTTGCTCACAGCAGACCCTTCGTCGAGGGCAGCTCGGCCGCGTCGCCGACGCGCGTCGCCTCGCGCAGCGCGCGGCCGACCGCCTTGAACGCCGCCTCCGCGACATGGTGCGCGTCGCGCCCCTCGGCGCTGACGTGGAGCGTCATGCGGGCGCTCGACGCAAGCGACTCGAGCATGTGCGTCGCCATGCCGGGATCCTCGGCGAGCGCGATCTCCGCGCCGCGCCTGCCGCCGAGGTCGACGGCGGCGCGCGCGAGCGCGTCGTCCATCGGCACGACGGCGGAGCCGTAGCGGGCGATGCCGCGCCGGTCGCCGAGCGCACGGTCGAGCGCCTCCCCGAGTGCGATCGCGGTGTCCTCGGCGGTGTGATGATCCCCCGTCTCGAGGTCGCCGCTGCCCTCGACCGTCAGGTCGAAGCCGCCGTGGAACGCGAGCTGCTCGAGGAAGTGGTCGTAGATGCCGGCACCCGTGCCGACGTGCACCCGGCCGGCGCCGTCGAGCCCGAGCCGCGTGCGGATCGTCGTCTCGGCCGTCGCGCGGACGCCGCGGACGCTCCGCCCCGGACGCGGATCCTCGCCGGCGAGCACGGCGAGGACCAGGTCGTCGTCCTCGCGGTCGCGGACGCTGATCCGGATGCCGCCGGGCTGCTTGCGGACGACGAGGCCGTGCTGCAGCAGCCGCTCGGCGATCGAGTCGGCTTCGTCCGTCGCGAAGTAGACGAAGTTCGCGTACGACGGCTGCACGTCGAAGCCGAGCGCGTGCAGCTCGGCCGCGAGCCGCTCGCGCTCCTCGAGCACGGGCGTCACGTCGGGCGGCGTGCGGAGCGCGGCGAGCGCGAGCGCGACGGAGAGCGTCGAGACCTGTGCGGGCGCCTGGTGTGCCTGCAGCGCGGCCGCCGTGTCCTTCGACGCGAGCAGGTAGCCGATCCGCGCACCCGCGAGCGCGAACGCCTTCGAGAACGTCCGGATCACGATCACGCCGTCGTCGATGAGCGGGGCGGCGGTCTCGCCGCCCGAGTACTCGAAGTACGCCTCGTCGACGGCGAGCGGGCGCGCTGCGGGGATCGGCGGCAGGTCGCCGTACGGGTTGCCGGGCCGGCAGAGGAAGGTCAGCACCGGGTCGTCGCCCGACGTCGTCGCGCCGGCGAGGTTCGCGGCCACCTTGAACACCGGGTACGTCGGCGCGGGCGGGATCGCGATCACGTCGCCCGGCGAGGCGAACGCGCGCGCGACGAGCATGATCAGGTCGTCGGCGCCGGCGCCGAGGACGACGTTCTCCGGCTCGACACGCGCGTACTCGGCGATCGCCTCGTGGATGAACGGATAGCCGCCGTGCGGATACATGTTGATCTCGCTCAGCGCGCGGGCGATCGCGCCGGGACGCGAGCTCGGCAGCGGTAGCGGCGGGACGTTGCCGTCGTAGCGGACGATCTCGACCGGGTCGAGCCCGGCCCGTGCGGCCAGCTCGGCGGTCGACGGCGCCCAGCCGTACGGCGTGAACTCGGGCGGCAGCTGCCTCATCGCTGCACCGCCGCCGCGTGCGCGGGC
>JBEQUF010000290.1:0-7630 GCA_040349295.1 Actinomycetota bacterium
TGAACGAGATCAAGAACGCCGAGGGCAACCTCATCCTCTTCATCGACGAGCTGCACACGATCGTCGGAGCCGGCGCGGCGGAGGGCGCGGTCGACGCCGCGAACCTGCTCAAGCCGATGCTCGCGCGCGGCGAGCTGCGCTGCGTCGGCGCGACAACGCTCGACGAGTACCGCAAGCACATCGAGAAGGACGCGGCGCTCGAGCGGCGCTTCCAGCCGGTGTACGTCGGCGAGCCGTCGGTCGCAGACACGATCGCGATCCTGCGCGGCCTCAAGGACACGTACGAGTCGCACCACGGCGTCCGCATCCGCGACGCCGCGCTCGTCGCCGCCGCCGTGCTCTCGCACCGCTACATCGCCGACCGCTTCCTGCCCGACAAGGCGATCGACCTCGTCGACGAGTCGGCGTCACGGCTGCGCATGGAGATCGACTCGTCGCCCGTCGAGCTCGACGAGGCCGATCGCCGGGTGCGCCAGCTCGAGATCGAGCTCGCAGCCGACCCCGCGAACCGCGAGGAGCTCGAGCGCGAGCTCGCCGAGGTGACCGAGCGGCGGAACGCGCTCGCCGCCCGCTGGGAGCGGGAGAAGGCGGCGCTCGACCGCGTCAAGGAGATCACGAAGCTCGTCGAGGAGCTGAAGCGCGAGGCCGAGCGCGAGGAGCGCGGCGGCAACCTGCAGCGCGTCGCCGAGATCCGGTACGGCGAGCTACCCGCACTCGAGAAGGAGCTGTCCGAGTCGCAGCTCGTCGACCCGATGGTGAAGGAGGAGGTCGACGAGGACGACGTCGCACAGGTCGTCGCACGCTGGACGGGCATCCCGGTCGACAAGCTCCTCGAGGGCGAGACCGAGAAGCTCGTGCACATGGAGGAGCGGCTGCACCAGCGCGTCGTCGGCCAGGACGAGGCGGTGGAGGCGGTCGCGAACGCGCTCCGTCGCGCCCGCACCGGCCTGCAGGACCCGAACCGGCCGATCGGCTCGTTCGTCTTCCTCGGCCCGACCGGCGTCGGCAAGACCGAGCTCGCGCGAGCACTCGCGGAGTTCATGTTCGACGACGACCGCGCGATGGTGCGCATCGACATGTCCGAGTACCAGGAGCGGCACACCGTCGCGCGCCTGATCGGCGCGCCGCCCGGCTACGTCGGCTACGACGAGGGCGGCCAGCTGACCGAGGCGGTCCGGCGGCGCCCGTACAGCGTCATCCTGCTCGACGAGGTCGAGAAGGCGCACGCCGAGGTCTTCGACGTGCTGCTGCAGGTGCTCGACGACGGCCGCCTGACCGACGGGCAGGGCCGCACGGTCGACTTCCGCAACACCGTGCTGATCATGACCTCGAACATCCGCAGCGCCGAGGCGATGCGCGACCACTTCCGGCCGGAGTTCCTGAACAGAGTCGACGAGATCGTCGTCTTCCAGCCGCTGTCGCGCGAGCAGATCGGCGAGATCGTCGACCTGCAGCTCGAGCGGCTCCGCGCGAGGCTCGCCGAGCGGCGGATCACGCTCGAGCTCACCGACGCCGCGAAGGAAGCGCTCGCCGACGCCGGCTGGGATCCCGCCTACGGCGCGCGGCCGCTGAAGCGCGCGATCCAGCGGCTCGTCGAGAACCCGCTCGCGCTGCGCCTGCTCGAGGGCGAGCTCGGCGACGGCGACACGGTTCGCATCGACGCGTCCGAGGGCGAGCTCGTCTTCGGACGCGTCGGTGAACCACTGCTCGCCTCCTGACGAACGAGCGGAGTCAATTCCCGCTCTCAGGAGGCACGCGATGGTGTTCGCTCCAGTCGTCGTCAAGGCGCCGGTGATGGTCGGCGCAAAGCTCGACGCCATGCAGGACCACACGATGTCGCACGGCAAGGGCACGTTCACGGCGACCGTCAGCGGCGGCAAGCTGCACTTCACGCTGAAGTTCTCCGGCCTGACCGGCGGCGCGACCGCCGCGCACATCCACGTCGGCGCGAAGGGCAAGTCCGGCAACGTGCTCGTCCCGCTGTGCGGGCCGTGCAAGGCCGACGAGATGGGATCGGTCAAGCTCGATGCGATGCAGCTGCACGACATCGAGAAGGGCGCGACCTACGTCAACGTCCACACGAAGAAGTACCCGAACGGCGAGATCCGAGGGCAGCTCGCGGTTCATTAACGTGCGCGGCGATGTTCGTCATCGCCGCCACGGAACGTGAGCTCGGTGGACGCCCCGGCTTCGTCTGCGGCATCGGCCCGGTCGAGGCTGCGGCGTCCACCGCACGCTTCCTCGCGACGAGCGGCGTCGACGCGGTGCTGCACGTCGGCATCGCCGGCTCGCGCGAGCTGGCGCCGCCGACGGTCGTGCTCGGCGCCGAGTCGGTCTACAGCGACGTACGCGCGGAGATCCCCGTCGTCCGCCGGCTCGAGCCCGACCGCACGCTGTTCGACCGCGTGCGCGCAGCGCTGCCCGATGCGGTCGTCGCGTCGATCGGCACGTCGGCCGCGGTGAGCGGCGGCCGCGCGGAGGTCGAGGCGATGGAAGGCTTCGGCGTGCTGCGCGCGTGCGCGCTCGCCGGTGTGCCCGCGGTCGAGCTGCGCGTCGTCTCGAACTCGCCCGACGAGCCGGACCGCTCGAAGTGGCGCTTCGAGGAGGCGTTCGCGGCGCTGGACGAGGCGGTCGGGCGCGTCCTGTCCTAGGCGGCGACGCGCTCAGACACGGAGCGCGGCGGGAGGCTGCGACCGGGCCCACCGCGACCACAGCCAGACCGCGAACGCGACCGCGGCGATCGCGACCGCGAGCAGCACCCATTCGATCGGCGCCGCCGCGCTCGCCGTCACGCGACCGGGCGGCGCAGCGACGACCGACGCAGGCGGCGACCCGAGCGTGACGAGCGACACCTTGGGCTCGCCCGTCGCGAGCAGCGCCGCGGACGCGACCAGGACGGCCGCTGCGACGATCGTGAAGGCGACGAGGACGCGGGGCCTGCGCCGCGCGGCTCCGCTCGGGGGCTCGGGCACGAGCCCGCGCTCGGTCGCCCAGCTCGCCGCGAACGAGCGCGGGTCGGACGCGGCGCGGCCGAGCAGCTCCTCGGCTGCGACCCCGTCCGCGGCGGCATCGTCGGGATCGGCCGCCAGCTCCGCGGCCATCTCGGCGGCGGCGCCGTCGGGGACTCCGAGCCGCCTCCATTCCTTCCGGCATTCCTCCATGAAGTCGCTCACGACGGCACCTCTTCGGTCTCGACGGGGGTGAGCACCGCGTCGACGGCGTCGCGTGCGGTGCGCCATTCGTTGACGCCGACGGCGAGCGCGACCCGGCCGGCGCTCGACGGGCGGTAGTACTTGCGCGGCGGGCCGCCGTTGCTCGCCGCCGTGTGGGTCTCGACCAGGCCGTCGCGCTCGAGCCGTCCGAGCAGGGGATAGATCGAGCCCTCGCCGACGATCGCGAGGCCGCGTTCGCGGAGCCGCTTCGTCATCTCGTACCCGTACGCGGGCTCGTCGGCGATCACGGCCAGGAGGCAGAGGTCGAGCACGCCCCGGAGCAGTGCCGTTCGGCGTTGAGCCTGTGCCATGCACTGCAAGGTAGCAGGATGACCCTTGCAGTGCAAGGGTACGCGCCGGGTCGGGCTAGATCGACTCGATGTCGTCCAGGAACGTCGCGTTGCCGTGGTCGGTCGGTGCCCCGTACGCGAGGAAGACCACGTCCTCGTCGGTCTCGTTCCGGGCCTGCATCGGCGTCCCCTGGTGGACGGCGATCACGCCGCCGGGGCCGACGTCGACGCGCTCCCACGGATCGCCGAGCAGCATCGTCAGCGTCCCCTGCAGCGGGACGAACACCTCTTCCTGGTCGGGGTCGAGATGCCGCCGGCCGCGCGTGTGGGCCGGGTAGCGCCACATGCGGGCGCGCGAGTTCTCGAGCCGGACAGCGTCGGTCACCGACGCCTGCGAGCGCGGAGCCTGACCGTGCAGCGGCTCGCGCTCCTCCCACGCGAGCTCGTCCGCTCTGACGACGTCGTAGCCCATCGGACGCGACGATACCCTGCGGCGCGATGGCCGAGCCCCGTCCAGCGGCGCTGCCGCCCGCACAGCGGACCGTCGGCCAGCTCGTCGCAGAGACGATCCGCCTCTACGGCGACCACTTCTGGCTCGGGATCCTGCTCGGCCTGCCATTCCTGCTGATCGACGTCGTGTCGCTCAACCGCAGCGTCCTCGTCCAGACGGTCGTCGCCTGGGTGCTCGGGCCGCTCGTCTGCGCCGCGTACGTCCGCGCGTGCATGCTCGTCACCGGTGCGTCCTGGTCGTGGCGCGCGTTCGCGACCGCGCTCATCGTGTACATCCCGTTCCCGGTGCTGCTGCGCATCTTCGTGCTGCCGGGGATCGTGTGGTTCGCGCTCCTCGGGCTCTCGGTGCCGGTGTACCTGGACGCGAAGGCGGACGGGATCGCCGAGGCGCTGCGGAAGGGCCTCGTCCTCGGGCGGGCCGACCTCGTCCACGCGGTCGGCGGGCTCGCCACCCTCTGCATCGTCTACGGGCTCTCGCGCGGCGTGCTGCTGATCCTGCTGCACACGCAGGGCGACCAGGCGCAGAAGATCGCGATCGCGCTCTCGGACGTCGTGCTCTCGCCGATCCTCTATCTCGGCGGCGCCCTGCTGTACGTGGATCAGTCGGCGCGGGTCGAGTAGCGTCCCCGCCATGCCCATCTACATCCTGCTCTCGTCGCTTTCCACGCAGGGCGTGCAGACGCTGAAGGCGAATCCCGACCGGCTCCGCGAGGTGAACCGCGACGTCGAGGAGCTCGGCGCGCGCGTGCTGCACCAGTGGGCGACGCTCGGCGAGTTCGACTTCATCAGCGTCGTCGAGGCGCCGGATACGGCGACGGTCGCCCGTGTCTCGGTCGCGCTCGGCGCGCGCGGTTCCACGCGGATCGCCACGCTGCCCGCGCTGACGATCGACGAGTTCATCGAGACGCTGAGCTAGCCGGGGTCGACCGCGGCGACGCGGCGGACGCTGATGCCCCACGCCTTGCCGCTCGCGAAGAGCTCGTCCGGATCGACCTCGTTCGCCCAGCCGAGGAAGTGCGGCTCCGGGTCGTCGTCCGTGCAGCCGTAGACGGCCGGATACTGCGGCGTCGGGTCGCCCGGCAGGATGCCGCGCTCGATCTCCTCGGCCCGGCGCTCGGCCTCTTCCGAGGCGGGACCCTCCATGTAGCCGCGCGGCATAGTGGCAGTGTGCCCGAGGCGCTCGCAGTCCGGAACCTCGTGAAGCGGTACGGCTCCGTCCAGGCCCTGCGGGGCGTCGACCTGTCGGTCGAGGAGGGGCAGCTCGTCGGCCTCCTCGGTCCGAACGGCGCCGGCAAGTCGACGCTCGTGAAGATCGCGGCCGGGCTCGTCCGCGCGACGGGGGGCGAGGCGCGCGTGGCCGGCGCCCGTGCGGGCAGCCGGCCGGCCCGCGCGAGCCTCGGCTACCTCGCCGAGCTCTTCCGCTTTCCCGGCTGGTACACGGCCGACGAGGTGCTCGAGCTGCACCAGCGGCTCGCCGGCTCGCACGGCGGTGCGCCCGAGCGCACACGCCTGCTCGAGCTCGTCGCGCTCGCCGACGCGCGCGACCGGCGCGTCGACGGCATGTCGAAGGGCATGGCCCAGCGGCTCGGGATCGCGCAGGCGCTCGTCGGCGAGCCCAAGCTGCTGCTGCTCGACGAGCCGACGTCGGCGCTCGACCCGGTCGGCCGCCGGACCGTGCGCTTGCTGCTCGAGGAGCTGCGCGGCCGCGGCGTCTCGGTCCTGCTCAACTCGCACCTCCTCTCCGAGGTCGAGCTCGTCTGCGACCACGTCGCGATCCTGCGCGGCGGCGAGGTCGTGGCGGCGGGTACGCCGAGCGAGCTCGCGAAGCCGCGCGGCGTCGAGCTCGAAACGGACGAGGGTGTTCGTACGATCGACGGGGCCGGGCGCGACGACGTGCCGAGGATCGTCGAGGAGGCGGTGCGCAGCGGACGCCGCGTGTACGGCGTCCGCGTGCTGACCTCGACGCTCGAGGAGACGTATCTCGAAGCGGTGGGCGGGGAGACGTCGTGACCGCCGTGCTGACGATCGTCGAGTACGGCTTCCGCGAGGCGGTGCGCCGCCGCGTGTTCACCGTCGTGCTGCTCCTGACGGCGGTCTTCCTCTTCCTCTTCTGGCTCGCGAACCACTTCGTCTTCTCGCAGCTCGACCAGATCACACCGCCCGCCGGCGTGGACGTCGACACGCGCACGTTCGCCGGCGCGTTCCTGATGGGGCTCGCGATGTTCGCGACGCTCTTCCTCGGCGTCGTCCTCTCGGTCTTCCTGACGCTCGGCGTCGTCACGGGCGACGCCGAGCGCGGGCTGCTGCAGCCGCTCGTCGTGCGCCCGGTCGGGCGTGCCACGCTGCTGCTCGCCCGCTTCGCCGGCGCCGCCGGCGTCGCGGTCGTCTACGTCCTCGCCGTCTACTTCGCGGCGATGCTGATCACCGGGCTGACCGGCCACTGGTGGCCCGACCGGATCGTCACGCCCGGGATCGAGCTCGCGTTCGCCGCGTGCGTCGTCGTCGCGCTCTCGCTCCTCGGCAGCGTCGTGCTCGGCTCGACGGCGAACGGGATCGCCGTCTTCATGCTCTTCGGCGCCGGGCTCGTCGCCGGTCTGCTCGGGACGATCGGGCACGCGCTCAACTCGCACGCCGTCAAGACCGCTTCGACCGTCACGTCGTACGCGCTGCCGTTCGAAGGGCTCTACCAGGACGCGCTGCGGATGATCACCGAGCAGGCGTCGGGCCTCACCGGCTTCCTGCTCCAGCTCGGCCCGTTCGGCGGCGCCTACCTGCACGGCTGGGGGATCCGCGTCTGGGCGGTCGGCTATCTCGTGCTCGTGCTCGCCGGCACCGCAGCGGCGTTCGCGCGGCGGAACCTCTAGCCCGCGGCGGCGATCTCGCCGGCGAGCCGCGAGTTCTGCGCGATCAGGTCCTTGTTCGCACGCTGCGTCCGCCCGCCCGACTCGCGGTGCAGGTAGCCGAGCACGAACGGCGTCACCGCCTGCCCGTGGACGCCCTGCGCGTTCGCCTCGTCGAGCGCCCGCGCGATCAGCGGCTCGACGTCGTCGAGTGGCACGTCCGGCGGCCGCCCGAGGAGGAGCCCGCCGCCGCCGAGCTCCCAGTGGGCGCGGGCGATCCGGGCCGCCTCGCCCGCCGACTCGACGCGTGCGCTGACCGGCGGCCCGCCCGCGGCGGCGTAGAAGAGCGGCAACGTGTCGACGCGGTACCCGAGCACCGGCACGCCGAGCGACTCGAGCAGCTCCGCGGTCGCGGGCACGTCGAGCAGCGACTTGACGCCGGCCGAGACGACGAGCGCGCGCGTCCGCGCGAGCTGCGCGAGGTCGGCGCTCACGTCGGGCGGATCGGGGAAGCCCCGGTGGACGCCGCCGAGCCCGCCGGTCGCCATCCAGCGGATGCCGACCGCGACGGCGATCGCGAGCGTCCCTCCGACCGTGGTCGCGCCGACGGCGCCCTGCGCCACGCAGACGGCGACGTCGCGCGGCGAGAGCTTCCGTGCGGTCGTGTCGAAGCGCTGCAGCTCGGCCTCGGTCAGGCCGACGACGATCTCGCCGTCGAGCACGCCGATCGTCGCCGGCACGGCGCCGGCCTCGCGCACCTGGCGCTCCGACTCGAGCC
>JBEQUF010000241.1:0-13094 GCA_040349295.1 Actinomycetota bacterium
CGTGGATGCCGAGCTGGTCGAGGAGCCTGACCACCGTCTGCTCGACGATGTCCGCGAGCTCTTTCGGCTGCGTGTAGAACGCCGGGACGGGGGGCGCGATGACCGCGCCCATGTCGCTCAAGGTGAGCAGGTTGCGCAGATGCACGGAGTGCAGCGGCGTTTCGCGCACCGCGAGCACGAGCGTCCGCTTCTCCTTGAGCACGACGTCGGCCGCGCGGCAGATGAGGTTGTGGGCGAAGCCGGTGGCGATCGCGGCGACCGTCTTCATGCTGCACGGGGCGACGATCATCCCCTCCGTGACGAAGGAGCCGCTCGACACGGCCGCGCCCTGGTCGCCCTCCGAATAGACGACGTCGGCGAGGCCGCGCACGTCCCCCCACCGCCGGCCGGTCTCGTGCTCGATCGTGATCCGCGCCCACCGCGTCGCGATCAGGTGCGTCTCGACCGGGAGATCGCGCAGGTGCTCGAGCAGCCGGACGCCGTAGACGGCGCCCGAGGCGCCGGTGATGCCGACGATCACGCGACGGTTCACGCTCGTACCGCCACGGCCGCAAGCAGCCCGGTGAGCTTCGAGTACGCGGCGGCCTCGACGGCGGCGAGGATCTCGTCGGCGTCGAGCGACGCCGACTGCGCCGCCTGGCGCAGCTTCGCCTCGATCTGCGCACGCGTCAGCGGCTCCTCGGGATCGCCGGGCGCCGTGTCGCGTTCGCCTCGCACGATCGAGTCGGACCACTCGATCTCGATGCGGACTGCGGCGTCCGAGAGCTCGTCGTTCGCCACGACCTCGATCCGCCGGGCGAGAGCGTCGATCCGCGGGTCACCGAGCTTCTGGTCGAGCCACCAGTCGCCCTCGGTGAGCACCGTCGCCGCCACCCAGCGCGCGGACTGCTGTGCCTCGAGCGGCGTGCGCCAAGGACGGTCGCCGCTCACGAGGTAGGCGCCGGGCGAGAGCGCGATCCGCGCGGACACGATGTCGGCGGCGTCGGGGCCGGCGTGCAGGCGGCAGACGGCGATCAGCGACTGCACCGAGCTGGCCGCGGGCCAGCGCCGAAGGGAGATCCGCGACAGCTCCCACTCGTCGCCGAGCCCGGCGACGAGTGCCGCCGGATTCGCGTCGTCGGTGTAGGTGGACGCGAGCCCGCCGTCCTCGGCGGTCAGCCAGGCGTCGCTCGCTGCGACGCCGGCCCGTGCCATCGACGCGGCGAGCAGGGCCGCGACGGCCGCGCGCGCCTGCGTGAACTTGACGGCCTCCGTGCCGAGCGCGGCGAACGTGCCGGCCGACTGCAGCGCGCCGTGCGCCATCGCGTTCCGGACGCCGCGGGCGTCGAGACGGAGCAGCCGGGCGGCTGCGGCGGCGGCGCCGACCGGCCCGGCGACGCCCGGTGCGTGCCAGCCGCGACCCCGGAGCCGCGGGTAGTTGAGCGCGACGAGCAGCCGGGTCGTCAGCTCGAGCCCGACGGTGAGCGCGGCGAGCAGGTCGCGATCGCCGTCCTCGGCGAGCGCCAGCAGCGGCGGGACGGTGACCGGCGTCACGTGGCACAGGCCGGGGCGGTAGACGTCGCAGGCGGTGGCGGCGGTGATCGCATAGCCGGCGAGGAACGTCGTCCCTGCCCCGCCGCCGAGGTCGCGCGCGACGGGCTCGACGTCGCGCACGAGCTGCATCGTCGAGCCGGCGACGCCGCTCGCGATCGCGTCGAGGAAGATCGACTCGACGGTCTCGCGCACGTTCGCCGGCGCATCCTCGAAGCGGAACGATGCGGCCCACTCCGCAGCCGCGCGCTCGATCATGCGACCTGCTCGAAGACCTCGTGCTGAAAGCGCTCCATCGCAGCGACGATCGCCTCGGGCTCGCGCTCCTTGAACGTGACGACCAGCTCGTCGACGCCGAGCTCGGCGAAGGCCCGGACGTCGTCCAGCATGTTCGCGGGGGAGCCGTGCAGGCTGAAGACGCCGATCGGCTCCGCGTCGAAGCGGACACGGCAGCGAACCGAGATCGTCACCATCGGCCGTCCGGCTTCGGCGGCGAACGCCTGCAGCTTCGGGACCCGCTCGGCGACGTCCGCCGGCCCGGTCTGCGACGCGTGGTACCCGTCGCAGAGGGTCGCCGCCCGGCGGAGGATGCGGTCGTTGCGGCCGCCGACCCAGATCGGCAGCGCCGCGCCCTGCACCGGCAGCGGGTCGAAGCTGAAGTCGCGCAGCTGATGGAACTCGCCTTCGAACGGGCTCGTGTCGCCGCTCCAGAGGTGGCGCCAGAGCGCGATCGTCTCGTCGAGGTACGCGCCGCGGCGGGCGAAGCGGTCTGCCTTCCCGAGGTTCTCGTACTCGGGCAGGTCGTGCTTCTCGCTCGAGCCGACGCCGACGGTCAGCCGTCCACCGGTGAGCACGTCGATCGTCGCGAGCTGCTTTGCGAGCAGCGGCGCGTCGCGGAACGCGGGGATGATGACGCTGAACCCCACTCGCAGCGCCGGCTGCCGGGCGGCGACCCACGCGAGCGTCGTCGTCGCCTCGAAGACACGCCCGTAGTCCACTGCCTCCTCGCCCGTGGGGACGATCAGGTGGTCGGTCGCCCAGAGGCTCGACCAGCCGAGCCGCGCCGCCGCGCCGGCGACGGCGTCGATCGCCTCGCCCGAGGCCGCGGGGCCGTGCGTCGGGAGGATCACCCCGAGCTTCATGCGGGCGCGAACCTCGGCACGGTGACGTCGGGCGTCGCCTCGTCGAAGCGCACCTGCACCGGCATGCCGACGCGCACCTCGGCGGGGTCGGCGTCGACGATGTCGGCGATCACGAACGGGCCCTCGGCGAGCTCGACGATCGCGACGGCGTACGGGATGCGGCCGCTCCACGCGTCGTTATACGCATGGCGGAAGACGGCGAACGTATAGACCTCGGCGCGGCCCGAGACGGTCTCCCACGAGAGCTCGGTCGACATGCAGCTCGGGCAGACCGGCGAGATCGGGTAGCGCAGCTCGTTGCACGCGCCGCAGCGCTGCAGGCGGAGGACGCCCTCCTTCGCCCCGTCCCAGTACGGGCGGTTCACGTCGTCGATGGTCGGCAGGATCAACGGCATCGGGTCACGCTCCGAGGACGAGGGCGCTGGACGTTTGCAGGGTCATGCCCCGGCCGGTGACGAGGCAGATCTCGGCCCCGTCGACCTGGCGGTCGCCGCACTCGCCGCGGATCTGGCGCACGCCTTCGACGACGTGCAGCCAGCCCTGCATGTACGACTCGGAGAGGTTGCCGCCGGCAGTGTTGATCGGCAGCTCGCCGCCGAAGGTGATTCGTTCGCCGCCCTCGACGTACGGCCCCGACTCGCCGGGCTCGACGAAGCCGCCGTGCTCGAGCCACAGGAGGACGGAGATCGTGAAGTTGTCGTACAGCTGCGCGACGTCGACGTCCTTCGGGCCGACACCCGCCATGGCGTATGCCGCGGAGATCGCGTCACGCTGGTGGGGGAGATACCACCACTCGGGATGCTCGAAGGTCTGCAGCGTGTGCGCCTGGCCCATTCCGTACAGGTAGACGGGCTTCCGGCGCGCGGCGCGGGCACGCTCGGGGGAGGTGACGACGACCGCGACGGCGCCGTCGCTGATCAGGCAGCAGTCGAACTTCTTCAGCGGGTCGACGATCGGCCGCGACGTCTGGTGATCCTCGAGCGTCATCGGCTCGCGCATCACCGCCCGCTCGTTCATCGACGCGTGCTTGCGGCACGTCACGGCGACCCAGCCGAGCTGCTCGCTCGTCGTGCCGTAGAGCGCCATGTGGCGCTGCGCCGTCATGGCGCTGTTCGCTGCGTTGCCGAACATGCCCCAGATCCCCCACGAGTCGCCGCGGCCGGCCGGCGCGTCGAACTTCGAGCCGCCGGTACGCGCAGTGTCGGCGAAGACGCAGACGACGACGCTCGCCATTCCCGCGTCGATCGCGAGCGCGGCCTGCTGGATCAGCTCGCCCGCGGTCGCGCCGCCGGCCACGACCGACGCGGCAAGGCGCGGGTTGATGCCGAGGTTGCCGCCGAGCACGAGATAGTGCTTCGGCCCCTCCGGCGAGGTCGTGCCCGGCATCGTCAGGAGTCCGTCGACCTCCGACTTCTCGATGCCGGCGTCCTCGAGTGCGGCCTTGATGGCGATGGTCGCGAGCGAGAGCGGCGTCTCGTCGGGAAGCTTCCCCTGCGCCGACGCGCCGACGCCGGCGATCGCTGCACGTTTCCAGGCCACGCTCATTCCCCCTTGAAGCGCGGCGGACGGCGCTCGCGGAACGCGGTGCGGCCCTCCTCGCGGTCGGCGGTCGTCGACAGTTGCGCCCAGAGCGACCGCTCGAGCGCGAGGTTCTCGGGTGCGGGCTCCAGGACGGCGCGCAGCGCGACCTTCGCCGCGCGCAGCGAGAGCGGCGCGTTCGCCGCGATGCGTTCCGCGAGCGCGAGCGCGGCCGGGAGGAGCTCCTCGGGGGAGAGCAGCTCCGAGACGAGCCCAGCGGCGTAGGCGGTCCCGGCGTCGACGGGCTCGCCGGTGAACACCATCCGTGCGGCGAGCGACGGTGGGACGGCTCGGGCCAGCCGCTGGATGCCGCCGCTGCCCGCGAGGCTGCCGATGCGCACCTCGGTCAGCGCGAACGCCGCCGTCTCGGCGGCGACCCGGATGTCGGCGGTGAGCGCGATCTCGAGGCCCGCGCCGACCGCCGGCCCGTTGACGGCGGCGACGACCGGCTTCGTGAAGCGCTCGAGCGGACGGACGACGGGCGGTGTCGTCAGCGCGGCGCCTGCGCCGGACGCCGCCGCGCCTTCCTTGAGGTCGACGCCGGCGCAGAACGCCGTGCCGGCTCCGGTGAGCACCGCCACCTGGACGTCCGGATCGGTGTCGAGCTCGTCGAGCACGCGTGCGAGATCGGCGCGCATCGCCGCCGAGACGGCGTTGCGCTGCTCGGGGCGGTTCAAGGTGACGAGCGCGACGCCGGCGGAGCGCTCGACGAGCACCGTCACCAGAACACTCCTTCTTCGGTCAGCGTCTCCACCTGCGCGTCGTCGAGCCCGAGGAGCTCGTGCGCGACGTCGCTCGTGTGCTCGCCGAGCAAGGGCGCGGCGGCGACCGGACCGGTCCGCTCGGAGTTGTTCACGAACGGCGTCGACGGCGCCGTCATGAAGCCGATCACCGGGTGCTCCAGCGTGCGCCAGAAGCCGCGCGCGCGGAGCTGCTCGTCGTCGAGCACGTCCTTGCTCGAGAGCACGGGATACGCGGGCACGCCTGCTGCCTGCAAGGCCTCCGCCAGCTCGCGGCAGCCACGCTGCGCGGCGTGTCCTCCGACGATCCGCTCGACGTCGTCCTCATGCTGCTTGCGCAGCTCGAAGGTCTCGTAGCGTGGGTCCCGGAGCTCGTCCGTCTGCAGCACGTCGACGAGCGCCGTCCATTCCGCGTCGGTGCGGGCGGCGACGGCGATCCACGACTCGTCGCCGGTGCAGCGGAAGACGCCGCTCGGGCAGTGCTGCGGGTGCCGATTGCCCGTGCGCGTTGGAACGGGCTCGCCGTTCGCGGCCGCCACCAGCGCCGGCCCGATCATGTTCGCGGCCGACTCGAGCTGCGAGACGTCGATCCAGCGTCCGCGTCCGGTCGCCGCCCGCTGGCGCAGGGTGGCGAGGAGCGCCACGAGTGCGTGCCCCGGGCTCGGCACGTGGTCGGGGTAGTGCGTGCCGGTGCCGACCGGCGGCCGGTCCGGCAGGCCCGAGAGCTCGACGAGTCCGGCCAGCGCGGCGATCGTCGCGCCGAAGCCGATGAAGTTGCGGTGCGGGCCGTCGGAGCCCTGCATGGGCATCGAGAGGTAGACGACGGACGGGTTGACCTCGGCGACCGACGCGTAGTCGAGGCCCCAGCGCTCCATCACGCCGGGCCGGAAGTTGTTCGCGACGACGTCGACCTGCGCTGCGAGCTGCTTCGCGATCTCGCGGCTCTTCTGCTGCCGGAGGTCGAGCGCGAGCGAGCGCTTGTCGTTGTTGCGCGACGCGAAGTAGCCGGAGCCCTCGAGGCCCTCGGCGCCCGGGCGATAGGGCGGCGCGACGCGCAGGTTGTCGGGGCGCGCGTGCGACTCGACCTTGATGACGTCGGCGCCGTGCTCGGCGAGGAGCTTCGTGACGAGCGCGCCCGCGCCGACCCAGCAGAAGTCGAGGACACGGATGCCGCGCAGCACGTCCTTCACGGCGCGACCTCCACCGCCGCCGTCTCGACGGCGTCGACCGGCGCCGGCGCCGACATCCGGTAGGGCGGAGCAGGGACGAGGGTCCCCTCCGCTTCGACGAGGAAGGACCGTGCGACGAGCTGTGGGTCGGCGACGACGTCGAGCGGCGCGTTCACCGGAGCGAGCGCGATGCTGCGCCGCTGCGCCTCGTCGTACAGCTCGCCCTTCGTCCTCGACGACGCGAACGAGCGGAAGATCTCGGCGAAGTGCGCGCGCGACTCGGGAAGCTGCCGGTGCTCGAGCGTCTCCCACGGCGCCTCCCACAGGTCGTTCGCGCCCGGCTCGCCGGCCTCGACGAGCCACTCCCGCAGCCGACGCCAGGCCTCGGTCGTCCCGAGGCGGCCCGCGACCATGCTCACCCAGCCGTCGCGGCACGGGTAGATGCCGCTTCCCGCCTCGGGCGGCTCCGGGCCGAGACGCGTCCGCACCTTCCCGGTGAGCTCGAAGTCGGGGAGCGCGGTCTCGAGCGCCTGCGTCATGACCTCCTGTGCCGAGATCTCGAGCGTGCAGCCGGCGCCCGAATGGTCGCGCTCCATGAGCGCGAGGAGCAGCGCGACGACGCCGTAGGTCGAGACGGCGCGTGCGCTCTGGTTCCCGTACGGCGCGACCGGTCCCGCATCGGGATAGCCGCCGAGCCACAGGAGCCCGCCGGCTGCGAGCCGGATCAGGTCGGTCGACACCCAGTCGGCCGCCGGTCCCGTGGTGCCGAACGCCGTGAATGCGACGGCGATCGTCTGCGGCCCGACAGCAGGCGGCTCGCTGCCGTCCGCGCCGCCGGTGTAGAGGACGACGTCGGCCGTCTCGAGCAGTCCGTGCGGGTCGGCGGCACGGCCCTTGCCGTGATGGAGGAAGCGCGACTCGGCGCTGCCGTCGACCTCGCCGACGAGCGTGACGTCGGCGCCCAGATCGTGCAGGAGCCGTCCGGCGTAGCCGGTCAGCTCGCCCGCGAGCTCGACGACGACGAGGCCCGCGAGCGGCGCGCCGGCCGCATCGTGGGTCGGAGCGATCAGCTCAGCCATCATTGCCGTGCGAGGACTCCAGGAGGTACGTGTCCGCGCCGTCGAGCAGCTTGATCGTCTCGCCGTAGCGCTCGAGCGCGCCGGGCGACTTGGCGGCGACCGCGTTGACGATCGCGTTTGCGACTGCGAAGGCGGCGACGAGCGAGTTCTGCGTGCCGATGCCGGAGACGGAGGCGAGGAGGAGCACGTCCGCCTTGTCCCGGAACGGTGAGATCGGCGAGTCGGTGACGACGATGACGCGCGCACCACGCTCCTTCACCGCGTTGATCACGTACTGCGTCGAGCGGGCGTACGGTGCGAAGCTGAACGCGAGCAGGACGTCGCCCGCCTCCATCTCGATCAGCGGCCCGGCGGGGACGGGACCGCCGTCGAGGAGCGCGACGCGGTCGCGGACGCGCTCGAGCGTCACCGACGTGTAGTAGGCCGCGCTGAACGCGGTCACGCCGCCGACGATCCGGATCCGCTCGGCGTCGACGATCCACTGAACCGCCTTCTCGATCTCGGCCGGCTGCAACCGTTCGATCGTCCGCTCGAGGAGCACGAGGTCGTGGCGGAGCGACTCCGCGACGACGCCGTCGCCGAGATGGTCGGCGACCTCGGTGCCGTCGGCGCCGGCGTTCAGCGTGCCGAGCACGAGCTCGCGGACCTGTTCCTGGAGCTCCGGATAGCCGGAGAGCCCGGGGCGATACGCGAAGCGCACGATCGTCGACGCGCTGACGTTCAGGCGCGCCGCGAACTTGTCGACGGTCGCGAAGGCGACGAACTGCGGGTCCTCGACGATCGTCTCCGCGATGCGCTTCTGCGAGTCGGTCAGCTCGTCGTAGCGCTCGCGCAGCGAGGTGATGACGTCGTCGCGGCTCGCGTCGTTGGACATGAGCTCGCTCATTTCTTCGGAAGCGTCAGCGAGCCGTGGTGCGTGTAGCTCGACGACCAGTCGTTGGGATATGCACGGTCGATGTTCGGCGTGAAGTACGTCTCGACGCTCGTGTCCTGCACGACGTCGATCACCCACGGCTTCTTCGACCGGATCGCCTCGTCGAGCGCCGGGCCGAGCTCGGCCGGGTCCTCGATACGGACGCCCTCGCCGCCGTTCGCCCGTGCGAGCAGCGCGTAGTCGGGATTCCAGGGCTCGCCCGTGTCGTGACGTGTGAACGAGTACCACGGGTGGCTGCGGCCGAAGTTCTTCGTCGCGCCTTTGCGCTCGATGCCGAACTCGCAGTTGTCGAGGATCACCCAGACCGCCGGAAGCCCGTACTCGAACGCCGTCGCGAGCACTTGTGTGCTCATGTTGAACGCGCCGTCGCCGGTCAGCGCGATCGCAGGCCGGTCCGGGTCCGCGGCGATCGCGCCGAGCACCCCCGACGCCGCCCAGCCCATCTCGGCCATGCCCGGCGCGATATGCCAGCGGCCCGGACCGCGGATCGTCATGTACGGCTCCGCGTACTGCACGACGTCGCCGATGTCCATCCACACCCAGCCGTCATGGCGGGCGAGCGCCTCGCCGACCTCGTGGCAGATGCGCGCCGGGTGGACCGGGTGCGTGTCCGCGTGCAGCAGCGGCACGATCGACTCGCGCCACTCGCGCATCGCCCGCTCGTTCTCCTCGGCCCAGCCCCGCCAACGCGGCTCGATGCCGGCGTCGAGCAGCTCGTCGAGGAACGCGGCGGCGTCGCCGGCGATGCCGATCTCGACGGGCATGTTCCGGCCGACCTCGTTGTAGTCGACGTCGACGTGCACGATCCTCGTGCGGTCGAGGTTGTAGATCTTCCCGCTGCGCCAGTTGCTCGTGTGGTTGTCGCTGAAGCGCGCGCCGACGGCGATCACGACGTCCGCGTTCCGCGTCGCCTCGGCGGCCGGCGGCGTGCCGGAGCGGCCGACAGGGCCGAGCGAGCGCGGGTGCAGCTCGTCGAGCAGCCCCTTCGCGACCAGCGTGGTCGCGACCGGGACGTCGAGCTCCTCCGCGACGCGTCGCACCATCTCGGCCCCGCCCTGCGAGTGCACGTCGCCGCCGCCGGGGAGCAGGACGGGCCGCTCGGCATTGCCGATGAGCTCGACGACGCGGGCCATCGTCTCCTTGTCCGGTCGCGGGCGGGCGATGGCCGTGCGCCGCTTCGGCGACTCGATCTCGCCTTCGACCTCGGCCAGCTGCACGTCGAGCGGCAGCTGCACGAAGACCGGCCCCGGCCGGCCCGAGGTCGCGACCTTGTACGCCTGGTTCAGCACTTCGATCACCGTGTCCGGCCGGACGCAGAGCCACGCGCCCTTCGTGACCGGGCGGAGGACGCTGATCGCGTCCTCGAAGCCGTTGTAGTAGATCTCCTGCATCGAGCCCTTGCCGAGGATGTGCGTCGAGCTCGAGCCTGCGAAGAGCATCACCGCCGACATGTCGTGCATCGCCGACGCCATGCCGCCGACCGCGTTCAGGAGGCCCGGGCCCTTCGTGACGATCACCGGTGCGATCCGGCCGGTCGCCCGCCAGTAGACGTCGGCCTGGTGCACGGCGTGGGACTCGTGCTTCGCCTGGATCCCCTCCATCTGCGGGAAGTCGACGAGCGCATCCATGAACGGCCACACGGCGCCGCCGGCGTAGCCGAAGTAGTGCTGCACGTCGATCTCTTCGAACCACTTCCCGATCGCGTCGACGACTCTCATCAGGTCCTTTCTGTCGCGAGCACCAGCGTGCGCAGCTCGGTCATGTCTTCCATCGCGAAGCGGATGCCTTCCCGTCCGAAGCCGGAGTCCTTGACGCCACCGAAGGGCATCGTGTCGACGCGCCAGGTCGGTGCGTCGTTGACGAGGACGGCGCCGACGTGCAGCCGGTCGAACGCGCGCCACGCGTGCTGCAGGTCGTTCGTGAAGACGCCCGCCTGGAGCCCGAAGCGAGAGTCGTTGACGATGTCGAGCGCGTCGTCGAAGTCCGAGAAGCGCGAGACGACGGCGACCGGGCCGAACGCCTCCTGGCACGACACCGTCGCGTCGGCCGGAACGTCGACGAGCACCGTCGGCGCGAGGTAGGCACGGTCGCGCTCGCCGCGGACGATCGCGGTGGCGCCGGCCGCGAGCGCCTCGTCGATCCACGCCTCGATGCGGTCGGCCTCGCGCTCGTGGATCATCGGCCCGACATCGGTCTCCTGCTCGAGCGCGCTGCCGACGCGGAGGCCGCGCACGCGCTCCTCGAAGGCCGCGAGGAAGCGATCCCACACGCGGTCGTGGACAAGGATCCGCTGCACGCTGATGCAGATCTGGCCTGCGTTCTTGAACGCGCCATACGCGCAGCGCTCGGCCGCGCGCTCGACGTCCGCGGTCTCATCGACGATCGCGGCAGAGTTCGCGCCGAGCTCGAGGACGACCCGCTTCTTCCCCGACCGGGCCTTCATCGACCAGCCGACCTCGGGGCTGCCGGTGAAGGTGAGGAGCTTGAAGCGGTCGTCGGTGACGAGCGCGTCCCCGACCTCGCGCGTCATGGGGAGGACGCTGAGCGAGCCGGCGGGGAGGCCTGTCTCGTCGACGAGCGCTGCGATCGAGAGCATGGTCAGCGGCGTGTTCGACGGCGGCTTGAGGACGACGGGGCAGCCGACGGCGAGCGCCGGCGCGACCTTGTGCGCCGCGAGACCGAGCGGGAGGTTGAACGGGCTGATCGCCGAGATCGCGCCGAGCGGCACGCGACGGACGAGGCCGACGCGGCCGCGGGCGGCAGGGTTCACGTCGAGCGGCAGCAGCTCGCCGTACATGCGCTCGGCCTCTTCGGCCGCCGTCCGGAAGACGAGCGCGCCGCGGTCGATCTCCACCTGCGCGTCGCGCACCGGCTTGCCCGCCTCCGCCGCGAGCTGCTCCGCGAGCTCGACGCGCCGGGCGACGATGCCGGCCGCGACGTGCCGGAGCGCGTCGCCCCGCTCGTAGGCCGCGAGCGCCGCGAGCGGCTCCTCGGCGGCGACGGCCGCGGCGATCGCGCGCTCCACCTCCTCCGAGCCGGCGTGGAACGTCGTCGCGAGCGGGCGGTCGGGCTCGCCGGCGGTCGCGACGACGACCGGCTCCGACGTCCGCGTCCATTCCCCGGCGAGATAGATCGGCCGCTCGTCGCCCTGACTTTCGCGAGGGCCGGGCGTCTGAGAGGGAAGAGAAACCGCCATGCGGGCGACTATACAAATTTTGTTGCATAGCTGCAACGCCGTGTTTCCTGGGAATTGGCATAAATTTTGCGCCGTAGTCCTTGACAGCAACAAATTGTGATGTTAGGACTCGCACCCATGTCTTGCGCCTTTGTGCTCGTGCGTTGGTGCGGTCGATCGGCGACTGCGGCCCACGGGCCCTGGAGGGAGGTCTCATGAAGCGGTGGTTTGCGCTTCTTCTGGCGGTCGGGGCGGTGGCAGCGGTCGTCACCACCGCTGCGATGGCCGGGCAGCGGAAGCATGCGATTACGGGGAGCGTCACGATCGTTCAGGCGGGCGGCGCTGACTTCGGCAGCGAGGACGTCCACGAGTTCGCCATCCTGATGGCGAAGCACGGCATCAAGGTCAACTACTCGTACATCGGCGACGCGTCGTCGGCAGAGCGCGCGCTGATCTCCGGCCAGGCCGACCTGCTGATCAACGCCCCGTCGGACGAGATCCTCGCGGTGACGAACGGCGGCGCTGCGATCCACATGATCGGGGCGAACAACGACGCGAGCGACTACATCCTGCTCGGCCTGCCGGGCAAGCCGGTCGGCAATCTCAACGGCGCGACGCTCGGCATCGAAACGCCGGGCTCGGCGGGCGAGGTAGCCGCGCTCGTGGCGCTGACGAAGAAGAAGGTCGACACGAGCCAGATCCATCCGGTCACGATCGGCAACTCGGGTGCCCGCACCACGGCGATCCTGAACGGCCGCATCGACCTTGCGCCGGTGCACTACGGCTCGGCGCTGACGGCGCTCGCGACCGGCAAGGTGATCGAGACCCTCGACATCGGCGGCACGATCGGCCCGGGCTACATCCAGTCGTCGCTCTGGGCGAACGACAGCTTCCTGAAGAACAAGGCGCTCGCACAGGAGGCCGTGAACGACTTCATCCTCTCGCAGCGCTGGGCGAACGCGAACAAGTACGAGTACGTGCAGCTCGCGCAGAAGGACGACGCGACGAACGGCCTCTCGTCGGATCAGATGCTGAAGGTGTGGGACTACTACCGCACCGGCCACTACTTCGGCGTCAACGGCGGCATCTGCCAGAAGTACATCAACCTGACGCTGTCGCTCGGCAAGCAGTCCAACTCGATCCCGAGCAACGCTCCGGCGTCGAGCAAGTGGGTCGACCCCTCGTTCGTGAACACCTTCTTGAAGAAGCACCATCAGAAGGCAGGCACCTGCTGATCGGATGACCTGGGCGGGCCGGCTTGCCGGCCCGCCTTCCACCCGCCACCCTTTGGAGCCATGCTCGAGATTCGGAACCTTCACAAGACGTACCCGCAGGCAGACGCGCCGGCGCTGCGCGACTTCAACCTCACTGTCGACGCAGGCGAGTTCGTCACGCTGATCGGCCCGAGCGGCTGCGGCAAGACGACGGCGCTGCGGATCATGACCGGGCTCCTGCCGGCGTCGCACGGCGACGTCTTCGTCGACGGGGAGCGGAGCATGAAGCCGTCGCGGGACAAGGCGATCGTGTTCCAGCTCTTCAATCTGCTGCCGTGGCGTACGGCGCTCGGCAACGCGGCGTACGGGCTCGAGCTGCAGGGCGTGAAGAAGAAGGAGCGGCTCGGCGTGGCGCGCCAGTACCTGAAGCTCGTCGGCCTCGAGGACCGTCTGGGCCACTATCCGTTCCAGCTCTCGGGCGGCCAGCGGCAACGTGTCGGGCTCGCGCGCGCGCTCGCGATCGAGCCGAAGCT
>JBEQUF010000247.1:0-5431 GCA_040349295.1 Actinomycetota bacterium
AAGCTCGACCGTGTCCGCACGCGCGCGCTCGAGCACGACGCGTGGGCGGCCGAGATCTGCGACGGCGTCAACCGCGGCGGCGAAGGGGCGCGCGCGCTGGCGGAGACGGTGACCGAGGCGGCCCGGCAGCCGAGCCGGTTCGAGCCGGTCTATCCGCTCGACGCGCCGATCGCGGACAAGCTGCGCGCGATCGCGACGCGCGTCTACGGCGCCGACGACGTCGAGCTCCTGCCGGCGGCACAGAAGAAGATCGAGCAGTACGAGGCGCAGGGGCTCGGGTCGCTGCCGATCTGCATGGCGAAGACGCACCTCTCGCTCTCGGCCGACCCGAAGCGGAAGAACGCGCCGACCGGCTTCACGATCCCGGTCCGTGACCTGCGGCCCTACACCGGCGCCGGCTGGCTGCTCGCGCTCTGCGGCGACATGCAGACGATGCCCGGCCTCGGCAAGCACCCCGCCGCATTCGACATCGACGTCGACGCGGCCGGGCGCATCACCGGCCTCTTCTGAGGGATCGGCGCCGTCCGGCGCGGAGCCGATCCTTCGGCCCATGAACGTGTTCCGGCTCGCCGCAGCCGGGATCGCCGCCGTTCTCGGCCTCGGCCTGAGCACGGCGTCTGTGGTGGCGTTCGTCGCCGGCGGCTACGTCTTCAGCGCGTGCGTCTACGCGGCGTGCGGCGCCGGGCTGTTCGTCGGCTCACGCCGCCTGCGGCCACGGCGCCGCTTCGTGTTCGCGCGACGCTAGTCCTCCCAGAAGGCCCGCACCTCGACGGCCCCGAACTTCGCGACGGGATGCGCGGCCGCGATGTCGAGCGCCTCCTCGAGGCTCTCGACGTCGATCACGTCGAAGCCCGCCACGAACTCTTTCGTCTCCGCGAACGGGCCGTCGGTGACGAGGCGCTCGCGCCGGCGCACGCGGACGGTCGACGCCTTCGACGGGCCGAGCAGCGCGTTCCCGGTCAGGCGCCGCTCGCCGAGCCGGTCGAGCCAGTCCTCGATCTCGCCGGGCGCCTCCTCGGGCTCGATCGACGGGTCGACGGCGATCAGCAGCAGGTACTTCATCGTTCCTCCTCGATGTCGTGGACACCGAGATGACGGACGGCGTCGCCCCGGATCGACATTTCGAGATTCTCGCTTGACGGTCAGCGTGCCGGCGCCTACACTTATATATCTAGATGACTAGATATATGAGTGCCTCGTGATCGCGTTCCACCTCGACAACCGCTCCGGTGTGCCGGCCTACCTCCAGCTCGTCCAGCAGGTGCGCCAGGCGATCCGGCTCGGCATCCTCCGGCCCGGGGACCAGCTCCCGACCGTGAAGGAGGTCGTCACCGCACTGACGATCAACCCGAACACGGTGCTGCACGCGTACCGGCAGCTCGACCTCGAAGGCTTCACCGAGGGCCGTCGCGGCGTCGGGACGTTCGTCGCCGCCGACCCCGCGCCGCCGCCGACCGACAAGCTGCGGACGCTCCGCGCCTCGCTCGACCAGTGGGTCGGGCGGGCGCGCGCCGCAGGTCTCGACGACGAGAGCATCGGCGCGCTCTTCGCCGAGTCCGTCCGTCCCGCCGGCGCCGCGAGGGTGGCATGAGCGGCGCGCCGGCCATCTCGACCGCCGGGCTCGGCAAGCGGTACGGCGCCAAGTGGGCGCTGCACGACTGCACGCTCGAGATCCCGCGCGGCTCCGTCACCGCCCTCGTCGGCCCGAACGGCGCCGGCAAGACGACGCTGCTCCAGCTCGTGATCGGGCTGATCCAGCCGTCGGCGGGGCAGGTCGCCGTGCTCGGCGGCGCGCCGAGCACGAAGGACGTCCTGCCGCGGATCGGCTTCGTCGCCCAGGACCACCCCCTCTACCGCAACCTGACGATCGCCGAGACCTTCCGGCTCGGCCGGAAGCTGAACGAGCGCTGGGACGAAGCGTTCGCCCGGACGCGCATCGCGCGGCTGGGGCTCGGTGAGCGCCAGCGCGTCGGCAAGCTCTCCGGCGGCCAGCAGGCGCAGATCGCGCTGACGCTCGCGCTCGCGAAGCGGCCGGAGCTCCTCGTCCTCGACGAGCCCGTCGCCTCCCTCGACCCGCTGGCCCGGCGCGAGTTCCTGAACGCCGTGCTCGAAGCGGTCGCCGAGTCGGAGATGACGGTCGTCCTCTCGTCGCACATCGTCGCCGAGCTCGAGCGGGTCTGCGACCACCTGATCACGCTGACCGCAGGGCGAACGCAGCTCGCCGGCTCGATCGCGGAGATCGTGGCGAGCCATCGCGTGCTGCTCGGGCCGCGCAGCGACGCCGGGAGCGTCGCGCGGATGCACGACGTGATCCGCGAGAGCCACACCGACCGGCAGACGACGCTGCTCGTCCGCGCCGACGGCCACGTCTACGACTCGTGCTGGGAGCAGCACGAGGCAGATCTGGAGGAGATCGTGCTCGCGTACCTCGGCTACAACCCCGGCGCCTCGGCGTCCCGTTCCGCGGCGGTCGCGTCATGACCTGGGTCGGCTGGCGGCTGCAACGGACGGAGACGCTGATCGCCGTCGGGATCCTCGCGCTGCTCGCGGCGCTCCTCGTCCCGACCGGGCTCAACATGTCGCACGCCTACAGCAGCGACCACCTCGGGGCGTGCCTCGACTTCCAGCGCAGCCCGGACTGCGCGGGACAGGTCGGCGCCTTCCGGGACCGCTTCCAGTCGCTGCTCGACCTCGCCAACTGGTTCACCCTCGTGCCGGGGGTGCTCGGCGTGCTCCTCGCCGCGCCGTTCGTCTTCGACCTCGAGCACGGGACCTACCGGCTCGTCTGGACGCAGGGGATCACGCGCGGCCGGTGGCTCGCGGGCAAGCTCGGGGTCGCCCTCGTGGCGGTCGTCGTCGCCGCAGGCGCGCTGACGCTCCTCTTCACGTGGTGGCGGACGCCGGAGAGCCGTCTCGACGGGCGTCTCTCGAACGGCGTCTTCGACTCGACCGGCGTCGTCGTCTTCGGGTACACGCTCTTCGCCTTCGCGCTGGCGCTCGCGATCGGCGCGATCTGGCGGCGCGCGGCCTCGTCGGTCACGGTCGCCTTCGTCGCCTACTTCGCCGCGCGCGTGTTCGTCGAGTACAAGATCCGCAACAGCCTGCTGACGCCGCTGCACGCGACGTGGAAGGGCATCAAGCAGCCGCCGTTCATCAACAACGCCATCGTCATCAGCCAGCGGGTCTTCGTCCACGGCCACGAGGTGGCCCGGGACGGCGGCTTCTTCGGCGGCAGCGCGAAGGTCGCGGTCCCGTCGTCGCCGGCGACGCAGGCGACCGTCCACTTCACCTATCTGCCGGCGAGCGACTTCTGGCCGCTGCAGCTCGCCGAGTGGGGTCTCTTCACCGGCGCCGCCGTGCTCCTCTTCGGGTTCGCGGTCTGGTGGACGCGGAAGCGGATCGCCTGAGCGGGCCCGCTACTTCACGGCCAGGATCTCGACGGGGCGAATGTCGGGATCGGCGGCGAAGAGATCCGGCCCGACCTGCGCGAGCGCCTTCGGGATCTCGCCACCGAGGTGCGCCTGGCGGGCGTCCTCCGACTCGAACGTGTCGAAGATCCCGTACGTGGTCTCGTCGACCTTGAACGCGTACCAAGTGACGGTCCCCGGCTCGCGCTCGACGATCTCGCGGCCGCTCTCGAGGAACCTCGCCACCTCGCTCCCCTTGCCTGGCTTCGCCTGGAGAAGAGCGAGCAATCCGAGCGTGACGGCCATCGTGAAGCTCCTTCGCGTCGAGGACGGTGCTGTCCACACTCTTCACGAACGCACCGGCAGCAAACCTCGCCGACGCTCGAGCGACCGCGGCTACCTCCCGCTGCGGTCGATCAGCTCGATGCGATAGCCGTCGGGATCGCGGACGAAGCAGAGCAGCGAGCCGCCCTCCCGCACGCGATAGGGCTCGCGCTCGGGCTCGATGCCCTGCCCTGCGAGCTGCGCCAGCGACGCGTCGAGGTCGTCGACGCCGACCGCGATGTGCCCGTAGCCGGTGCCGAGGTCGTACGAGCGCTCGTCGTGGTTGTACGTCAGCTCGAGCACCGACGCGTGGTCGCCGAGCGAATAGAAGTAGTTCGTCGCCTCGAGCTCGCCGTCGCGGACGATGTCCATGTCGCGCTCGAACGTGAAGCCGAGCGCCTCGTAGAACGCGCGGCTCTTCTCCGGATCGGTGATCCGGACCATGGTGTGCAGGAATTCGGCCATGCCGCGAGGCTAGTCGAGATCCTCTTCGACGAGCGCGAAGAGCACCGCGTCCTCCCAACGGCCGTCGCGCCAATAGGCGAGCCGGTGCACACCCTCGCGCCGGTAGCCCGAGCGCTCGGCGTGCGCGATCGCCCGCTCGTTGAAGCCGTAGACGCGCAGCTCGATCCGGTGGAAGCCGAGGTCGCGGATCAAGTGCCGCTGGAACGCATGCGCCGCGTCGATCCCGATGCGCCGGCCACGGAAGCGCGGATGGATCGCGAACCGCCCGGCGTGCGCGATCCGGTGCCGCTCGCTCGTGCGCTCGAAGTTGACGCAGCCGGCGCGCTCGCCGTCGGCCTCGATCACGAACCAGCCGTACGCCTGCGGCTCGCGCTGCGACCGCGCGACGTCGGCGAGCGCCTGCTCGCGCGTGTCGGCGGCACCGCTGCCGAGAAAGCGTCGCGTCTCCTCGTCCGCGATCAGGTCGACGAGGAAGTCGACGTCGTCCGGGGCGGCGCGGCGAAGCGTGACGGTCACGGCGCCTGTGCCACCGGGACGCGTCGCGGGATCCGCACCGCGCCCGAGCCGAGCGCGACGCCGCCGAGGATCAGCACGAGACCGAACAGCTTCTGCCACGCGAGCGCCTCGTCGAGGAAGACGGCGCCGTAGAGCAGCGCGAACGCGGGCAACACGTATGCGACGAGCACCGCGCGCGACGAGCCGTAGACGCCGATCATCCGATACGACAGCACCTGCGCCACCGCGGTCGCGCCCACGCCGAGCGCGACGCCGGAGCCGACCGACTTCCAGCCCGGCGCGTGCGCCGGCAGCGACGCCAGCGCGAACGGGAGCAGGCCGACGAACGCAGCCAGCATCGAGGTCGCCGCCAGCACCGGGCCGCCGACGCGGATACGCCGCCCCGCATAGAGGTTCGAGGCGGCGTACGAGACCGACGCGAGCACGATCGCGCCCGTCCCGGCCGCGCCCCGCCAGCCGCCGGCCGGCTGGACGCCCGCGAGCACCGAGACCCCGACGACGCCGAGGGCGACGCCGACGAGCCGCCAGCCCGTCGACCGCTCGCTCGGCACGAACCAGACGGCGAGGATCGCGACGAAGATCGGCACCGACGAGTTGGCGACGGCCGCGACGCCGGAGTCGACGTGCTTCTCGCCCCACGCGATCAGCGTGAACGGCACCGCGGCGTTGATCACGCCGAGCACGACGCCCTCGCGCCTCGCCGCCCAGAGTGCGGCCCA
>JBEQUF010000252.1:0-5154 GCA_040349295.1 Actinomycetota bacterium
ATGTCAACGATCTATCGCGTCAGGTCGTTGTTCAGCGCCACGAAGGCGATGAACGCGATCAGCGCGATGCCGACGAACGAGATCCGCTCGTAGAGCTCGCGCGCGAACGCACGGCGGCGCACCGCCTCGAGGAGCGAGACGGCGATGTGCCCGCCGTCGAGCGGCAGCAGCGGCAGGAGGTTCATCAGCGCGAGCGACATGCTCACGAGCCCGAGCAGCTCGAGGTAGTACGTGAAGCCGACCTTCAGCGCCGCGGCGGACTCGCGCACGATCCCGACGGTGCCCGTGAGCTGCTTGCGGTCCTGCGAGTGGACGAGGCCGCCGATCGCCCTCCCGGTGCCGGTGGTGATCGTCCAGAGCTCGGAGGCGGACTTGCGTGCGGACGCGCCGACGCCGTACGAGACGAGCTTCGCGGTCGGCACGAAGCCCCAGATGTAATGGCCGCCCTCGAACACCGTCTTGCGCGGGCCGAGCGTGATGCGCCGGCCGTTCCGCTCGACGGTCAGCGTGATCGGGCTGCCGTGGCTGGCGCGGATGCGACCGGACACCTGCGCGAACGTCGACGTCGCGACGCCGTTCACGGCGACGACCTTGTCGTCGACGTGGAGGCCCGCCACCGCGGCCGGCGTGTTCGTCTCGACCGCTCCGACGGTCGTGCTCGGATCGCCGGTCGGCGCGCCAGCCAGGAAGACGCCGAAGAAGATCGCGAAGGCGACGACGACGTTCGCCAGCGGACCCGCGACGATCACGACGATCCGCTTCCACGTCCTCTGCCGCCAGTACGCGTCGTCGCCCGTTCCCTCGTCGAGCTCGCGCACCGCCCGCTCGGCCGACCGCTCGGCCGACTGCGTCAGCGTCGCCCGGTCGAGGATCGCCTGCAGCTCCGGCAGCTCCGCCCGGGCGCCGTCGAAGCTCTCGGCGTCGAGCTCCCTGCGGATGCGCTGGACGACCGGTGCGAGCTCGGCCTCCTCGTGCATCGCCGGCCGGATCCACGTGTCGAAGTCGCGTGCGGCGGGACGGTGCATGCCGGGGATGCGCACGTAGCCGCCGAGCGGGATCGCGCCGATGCCGTACTCGACGCCGTTCCGCTGCACCTTCGCGAGCGCGGGCGGGAAGCCGACGTAGAACTTCCGCGGCTTGATGCCGACCGCACGGGCTGCCGTGAAGTGACCCAGCTCGTGCAGGAAGATCAGCAGCAGCAGGCCGAGGACGACGATCAGGTAGTAGGTCATGCGACAGCCATCTCTTCCTCGGCGTAGCGGCGTGCAACCGCGTCCGCCTCGACGAGGTCGTCGACGTCGCGTGCGGGCGCGCCGTCGACGCGCTCGAGCACGTCGGCGACCACGGCCGGAATCGCGAGGAACGGCAGCGAGCCGGCGAGGAATGCGGCGACCGCGACCTCGTTCGCGGCGTTGTAGGCGGCCGGATACGTCCCGGCCTTCTCCCCCGCCTCGCGCGCGAGCGCCAGCATGGGAAAGGTCTCGACATCCGGCGCCCGGAACTCCAGCGTCAACCGGGTGAGATCGAGGGGCTCGAGCGGCGTCGCCGCGCGCTCCGGATACGTCAGCGCGTAGCTGATCGGCACGCGCATGTCGGGATAGCCGAGATGCGCCAGCGCAGCGCCGTCGCGGAAGCGCACGAGCGAGTGGACGATCGACGTCGGCTGGATGACGACCTCGATCCGCTCGTACGGGATCCCGAACAGGAAGTGCGCCTCGATCAGCTCGAGGCCCTTGTTCGCGAGCGTGGCGCTGTCGATCGTGATCTTCGGCCCCATCCGCCACGTCGGGTGCGCGAGCGCCTGCTCCGGCGTCACGTCTACGAGCTCGTCGCGCGTGCGGCCGCGGAACGGCCCGCCGCTGCCCGTGAGCACGAGCGTGTCGACGCCCTCGTGTCCCTCGATGCACTGGAAGAGCGCCGAGTGCTCGCTGTCGACCGGCAGGATCCGGCCGGTGCGCGCACGCGCGAGCTCGCCGGCGGCGACGAGCGACTCCTTGTTCGCGAGCGCGAGGTCGACGCCGTTGTCGAGCGCCCAGAGCGTCGCGTGGATGCCGGCGAAGCCGACGACGGCGTTCAGGACGACGTCCGGCCGGGCGCGCTCGAGCAGCTCGGTCAGGTCGCCGCCGACCTGCTTCAGCGGCGCGTCGACGTCGTCGAGCGGTGTCGTGTTGCTCGACGCGGCGCAGAGCTCGAGGTCGGGATGCGCCTCGATGATCTCGATCGCCTGGCGACCGATCGACCCCGTCGCACCCAGGAGGGCGACTCGCTTCATGCGGTCAGTGTAGGGAGCGCTCCAGGGCGTTCAGGAGCGTCTCCACATGTGAATCGTCGAAGACGAGCGGCGGGCGGATCTTCAGGACGTCGTCCTGCGGCCCCGTCCGCCCGATCAGGACGCCCTCGCGGCGCATGCCGTCGACGACGGCTTTCGCGCGCTCGGGCGAGTCGAGCTCGACGCCCGTCAGCTGGCCGACGCCGCGCACGTCGACGATCGCCGGATGGCCGAGACCGCGGATCCGCTCCCGGAGCAGGCCGCCGACACGCTGCGCCTGCGCGACGAGCCGCTCGTCCTCGATCACGTCGAGGACGGCGAGCGCGGCCTGCGCGGCGACCGGGTTGCCGCCGAACGTGCTGAAGACGGTGCCCGCGTAGTCGAAGCGCTCGAGCACCTCCCGCCTCGTGATCACGGCTGCGACGGGGTAGCCGTTGCCCATCGGCTTGCCGAGCGTCACGAGGTCGGGCTCGAGCCCGAGGTGCCGGTACATCCAGAGCCCCTCCCCGCTCCGCCCGTGCCCGATCTGCACCTCGTCGGCGACGAACAGGCCGCCCGCGGCGTGCGTCGCGCGGACGAGCGCCTGCGCCGCCTCGCGCGTCGCCGGCCGGATCCCGTCGCTCGTCAGCCCTGCGTCGAGGAACGTCGCCGCGAGCGGCGGCAGCGTCCCGGTCTCGAGCGACGCCGGCATGCGCACCACGTGCGGGGCCGCATACCCGCGCGGCCACTCTTCCGGCGACACGTCGGCGATCGCCGCGGTGACGCCGTGGTAGGCGTGGTGCGTGATGAGCGCACCGTCGTTCCCTGTCGCGCCGGCGGCGATCCGCCACGCGACGTCGTTCGCCTCGCTGCCGGAGTTGACGAGCATGACCGTGTCGAAGCCGGGCATCGTCGCGAGCAGCCGCTCGGCGAGCTCGACGAGCGGCTCGTAGAGATAGCGCGCATGCGTGTTGAGGGTGCGCGTCTGGCGCACAACCGCCTCGACGACGCGTGGATGGCAGTGGCCGACGACCGGCACGTTGTTGTAGGCGTCGAGCAACCGCCGCTCTCCCTCGCAGAGCCACACGCCTCGCCCCTGCGACACGTGCACGGGCGCGTCGTACGACAGGCTCGTCAGGAGGGCGCCGACCGCCGCCTCGCGGCGCTCGCGCAGGGCTCCCGCCAGGACCGCCGGCCTCGCGCCGCCGAGCTCGCGCGACCAGTCGACGCCGTCCAGCTCGAGGAGCCGCCACGAGTCGTCGTCCTCGGCCTGGATGTACGCCGCGTTCTCCGGGTAGCGCGCCGAGCGCCAGGCGCTGATCGTGACGATCGCGGCCAGCCGGGTCGCGACGAGGAGGCCGAGGGCGTCGAGCTCCACCTGTTCGAGCGGGACGGCCGACTGGTAGCCGTCGACCGCGAGCCGGCCCACCCGGAACGCGTCGCCGGCCGGACGGCCGCGCATGAGAGATGCGATCGCGACCGCGAGGTCCGCGACACGGGCGGTGTGGCAGCTGTCGCCGAAGTCGACGATCCCGGTGACGAAGCCCTCGTCGTCGAGGAGGACGTTGCCGAGGTTGAGGTCGCCGTGGACGACCTGCGCCGGCAGCCGCCCCCAGGGGATGCGCGCGAAGCGGTCGATCGCCGCCGCGACGAGCTCGGGGCGGCGCGTCGACCGCGCGTGCTCGCGCAGCTTGGCCGCGTGCTTCAGATCCCAGAGCAGCTCCCGCCCCGCTGCCGGGTGGAAGAAGCTGCGCAGCGCGCGCGTCAGCCGGCCGTGCGTCGCGCCGTAGGCGCGAACCGCCGCGTCGGCCAGATCCGGGCCGCCGTGCCGCCCGGGCATCCGCTCGAAGACGCGGACGACGTGCCCGTCGACCACCGCGGTCGCGAGCTGGCGCGCGATCGGCAGCTCCGGGTCGACCCCGAGCGCGTGCTCGATCGCGGCCGCCTCGAACGCGAGCGCCGCCGGATCCTCAGCTGCGTTCGCGATCTTGACGACGCGGTCGCCGACGAGGAACGCCTGGTCGCGCTCGCTGCCGAGATTCCGGACGTCGCCATCGAAGCCGAAGCGGTCGCGCACGAGCGCGGCGACGGCGGCCTCCGTGAACCGCGGCGGCTCAGCCTCGAGGACCGAAGCCACGCCCGAAGTACTCGCTGTCCTCGTCACCGGCGATGACCGTACCGTCTGCGGCCGCCCGTGCCTTCGCGACCAGCTCCTCGAGCTCGGCGCGCGTCGTCGGCGCCGGATGATGACCCTCGACGAAGATCTCAGCGTCGTACGCGAGCACGAGCTCGAAGAGCGGGAACGCCTTCTCGCGCGTGTAGACGTCCTTATCCGCGCAGAGCGCGTCGCCGAGGAAGAGGAGACGGTCGGGGCCGACGTACGCGATGCACGCGTCGGCGCAGTGGTCGCTCACGACGTGCCGCACGTGCACGCGCACGCCGCCGAGGTCGAGGTCGAGCCGGTCGCGGAAGACGACGCCGACCGGCGCGATCTCGACCGTCCGCGGCGCCGGCAGCTCGGCCCGGAGATGCTCGCCGACGCTCGTCTCGTCGTTCCAGTCGCGCAGCCGCATCCGCTCGAGCTCGGCAGCGGTCTCGGCGTGCGCGATCACCTGCCCGCCGATCTCGACGGCGCCGAAGACGTGGTCCCAGTGCGCATGCGTCAAGACGACGGCGCGCGGCCGCACCGGCAGCCCGTCGAGCGCCTCCCGAGTGTGGCGCCGCGACGAGCCGGCATCGAGCATCACCGTCCAGCGCGTCCCGACCACCGCACAGAGCGCCGGGCGGTCGGGCGGGCCCGGTGGATGCCACCAGACGTGCTCGGTCAGCTGCTGCATGTAGCGTCCATCCTCGTGGAACGGCCGGAGATCGAGAAGCCCGACGGCGACATCCCGTTCGAACTCGGG
>JBEQUF010000254.1:0-6962 GCA_040349295.1 Actinomycetota bacterium
AGGGCGAAGCCCGCGACGCCGATCGACATCGTCACGAGCGTCGCGACCATGCGCCGCCTCGAGCCAGCGACGCGGCCCGCGACGAGGAAGGCCGCAGCCACGGCGCCGAGCCCGAAGGCGCCGACGATCAAGCCGGCCCAGATGCGGACGTCGTGCCGCCCGAACGTGTGCGCGAACGCAGGGCTCTCGGTGTTCACCGGGTCGGAGGTGAAGCCGACAGCGGCGACGACGAGCAGGAACGCGATCAAGCGTGGCTGGTCGCGCGCGATCCGGAGGCTGTCGCGGAGCCGCGACTCGGCGCGCGACGCGAGCTCCCTCGGATGCGGCGACACGACCGCGACCCCGAGCGCGAGCAGGAGATAGGACGCGGCGTTGATCCCGAACGACACGGCGTAGCCGAACTGGTCGACGCAGACGCCGGCGAGCGTCGGGCCGATCGCGCGGGCGAGGTTGTAGGTCATCGAGTTGAGCGCGACCGCCGACTGGAGCTGCTCGCGCGGCACGAGGTCCGACGGCAGCGCCATCCCCGCCGGCGACGAGAACGCGGTGATGATCCCGAGCAGGACGGCGCACGTCATCACGAGCCCGACGCTCGCGTCCCCCTCCCACGTCACGAGCGCGAGCCCGCCGCTGACGATGGTCGCGAGCACCTGCGTGACGAGCAGCAGGCGCTTGCGGTCGAAGCGGTCGGCGGCGCTGCCGCTCCACGGTGAGAGGAGCAGCACCGGCACGAAGTTGCCGAACTGCAGCACGCCGAGCAGGAACGGCGAATGCGTGTGCTCGAAGACGTAGAGCGACGCCGCGAGGTTCTGGAACCACGTCCCGCTCGCCGACGCCGCGTTGCCGACGAAGTACGGCCCGAAGTTGCGGTGCCTGATCAGGCGCACCGCTGCGCCCGGGCCGACCTCAGCCACGCCCGGTCTTGTGCAGCTGCGCGTAGATGCGACGGCCGACGGCGGCGGGCACGCCCGGCACGCCCTCGAGCTCCTCCATCGAGGCGGCCGCCATCTCGTCCACCGAGCCGAAGTGCTGGATCAGCGCCCGCCGCCGCGCCGGACCGACGCCCTCGAGCTCGTCGAAGAGCGACGAGAAGCCGCGCGACTCGCGCCGCTGCCGGTGGAAGCCGAGGGCGAAGCGGTGCGCCTCGTCGCGGATCCGCTGCAGGAGCTGCAGGCCCGGGTTGTGCCGCGAGAGGAGGATCGGCTCGCTCTGCCCCGGCACGAAGACCTCCTCGATCCGCTTCGCGAGCGCGATCACGGCGACGCGCGGCAGGTCGTACGCCTGCATGGCCGCGAGCGCGGCCGAGAGCTGCCCCTTGCCGCCGTCGATGACGACGAGGTTGGGCGTGGCGGCGAACGACGGGTCGGTGTCGTCGGCGAGGCGCGCGAAGCGGCGCGAGATCACCTCCGCCATCGCGGCGAAGTCGTCGGGATCCTCGCCCGCCGTCTTGATCCCGAACTTGCGGTAGTCCGACTTGCGCGGCTGCGCGTCGCCGAACACGACCATCGACGCGACGGGATCCTGGCCCATCGCGTGCGAGATGTCGTAGCACTCGATGCGGATCGGCAGCGACTCGAGGTTGAGCGCCTCGCGCAGCTCCTCGAGCGCCTCGACGCGCCGCGCGCGCTTCTGCTCGGTCGCCGCCTGCTCGGTCACGAGCGCGTGCCGCGCGTTCTCGTCGGCGAGCTCCTGCAGCCGCCGCTTCTCGCCGCGCTCGGCGGCCCGCACCTCGACGCGCGCGCCGCGCCGCTCGGTGAGCAGCTCCGCGATCGCGGTCAGGTCGCCGGACTCGCGCGGGACGATGATCTGCGGCGGCACCGCCGGCGCGGCGCCGTAGTACTCGAGCATGAACGACTCGAGGATCGTCGTCACGTCCTGGCCGGCGACGTTCTCGAGATGGAACGAGTAGCGGTCGATCATCTTGCCGCCGCGCAGCGGGAAGATCTGCACGACCGCACGATCCTCCTCCGCTGCGAAGCCGATCACGTCGACGTTGCCGACCGACTGCCGCTCGACCGACTGCCGCTCGACGAGATGCTGCACCGCGAAGAGGCGGTTGCGGTAGCGCGCGGCATCCTCGAACCGCTCTTCGCGCGCCGCCTCGTGCATCTTCGCCTCGAGCTCGCGCTGGATCGGCCGGACGTCGCCCGAGAGGAACTCGATGACGCCGTCGATGATCCCGCGGTACTCGTCCTTCGTCACGTAGCCCACGCACGGGGCCAGGCAGCGCTCGATGTGGTAGTCGAGGCACGGGATGCCGCTGTGCCGGCCGGGCTTCGGGCCTTCGCACGGGCGGTACGGGAAGACCCGGTTCAGCACGTCGAGCGTCTCGCGCACCTTCTTCGCGTTGGCGTACGGCCCGAAGTACCAGACGCCGGGCCGGTGGCGCTCGCGCGTGAACATGACGCGCGGGTACTCGTCCTCCACGGTGACCGCGATATAGGGAAACGACTTGTCGTCGCGCAGCCGGACGTTGAACGGCGGCCGGTGGCGCTTGACGAGGTTCTGCTCGAGGTGGAGCGCCTCGACCTCGCTGCCGGTGACGATCACCTCGATGTCCTCGACGCGCCCCGGCAGCTGCGCGATCTGCGCCCGTCCGTCGCCGCCGCGCTGGAAGTACGAGCGCACGCGCGGGCGGAGCGACTTCGCCTTGCCGACGTAGAGCACGTCGCCGGCGGCGTCGCGGAAGAGGTAGACGCCGGGCTTCGCCGGCAGGTTCTTCAGCCGCTCTTCCAGGTTTCGTTGAGGCACCCCCGGCTACCGTAGCCAAGCGAATGCGCGCTGCGGTCCTGGTCGCATTGGTCTCGCTCGTCGTCGTGCCGAGGGCCCTCGGCGGCGGCCCGTCGCTCCTGATCGGCGCGACCGAGGACGCGACGAAGTCGACGACGATGGCCGTCGCGAAGGCGCAGATGGACCTGCTCGCCGCCGCGGGCTTCCGCGCCGACCGGATCACCATGGAATGGTCGCCCGGCGAGACCGCGCTGCCCGCAAGCGGCAGGCAGGTGCTCGAGAACGTCGCGGCGGCCGCGAAGCTCGACGCCGTCACGCTCGTCTGCGTCGTCATGAACCACGGCTCGGCGACGACGCCGCTGTCGCCGACCGACCAGGCCGACTTCGCGCAGTGGGCGGCGTCGATCGCGGCCGCGATTCCGAGCATCAGGATCTTCGTCGTCGGCAACGAGCCGAACACGAACCGCTACTGGCTGCCGCAGTTCAACGCCGACGGCAGCGACGCCGCGGCGCCGGCGTACGAGAGCCTGCTGGCGCAGACCTACGACGCGCTGCACGCGGCTGCGCCCGGCGTCACCGTGCTCGGCGGCGCGCTCGACCCGCGCGGCGGCGACAACCCGGCGGGTGCGCGTCCGACGCACTCCCCCACCGTGTTCATCCACGACCTCGGCGAGGCGTGGCGCGCGAGCGGGAGGACGACGCCGATCATGGACGGCTTCGACCACCACCCCTACGAGGACAACTCGAGCGTCGCGCCCGCGGCGGGCACCCATCCCAACTCGACCACGATCGCGCTCGCCGACTACGACAAGCTCGTCGCGTCGCTCGGCGAGGCATTCGGCGACGCGGGCTACTCGCTGCCGATCTGGTACGACGAGTTCGGCGTCGAGACGCAGATCCCGGCTGCCGAGGCGAGCCACTACACGGGCACCGAGCCGGCGACCGTGCATCCGGTCGACGAGGCGACGCAGGCGCAGTACTACCGGCAGGCGATCCAGCTCGCGTTCTGCCAGCCGAACGTGCAGGCGATCATGCTCTTCCACTCGGTCGACGAGCAGGCGCTGTCCGGCTGGCAATCCGGGCTCTACTACGCGGGGACGACGACCGCGAAGGCGAGCCTCGCGGCGACACGCCTCGCGATGGAGGAGTCGCGCCGCGGTGTCGTCGCCCACTGCGACGGCCTGCAGCTGCCGGTCACGCCGCGGCTCGCGCAGACGGCGAACCGTCTCACGCTCACCTGCACCCTCGACTGCGCGTACACCGCCAAGCTCTACCGCGGCACGAGGCTCGTCTGGGGCGTCCGCGCCCGCGCGACCGGCGGCGTCCCCAAGCTCCTGCAGCCGGTCGTGCCCTCGACCGCCGGCCGGTACCGCGTGCATCTGACCGGCGTCAACCCCGTCAATCCCGCGCCGGTCGTCTCGCGCTGGGTGAACGTGCGGCGCGGGTAACCTTCGTCGCGATGGACGGCCAGTACGTCGCCTACACCTTCTACCGCGTCGACCCGGCCTGGCGGCGGCTGCCGGTCGACGAGCGGCAGGCGGGCAAGGACGCATTCGCCGACGTCGTCGAGGAGCTCGCGGACCGCTTCGACCACCTCCGCGTCTACACGACCGCGGGCGTCCGCCCCGAGACGGACTTCTTCCTCTGGAAGATCTGCGAGAGCTACGAGTCGCTCGAGGAGCTCGGCACCGCGCTGAATGGCACGCCGCTCGCCGGCTGGCTGACGACGCCGTACTCGTATCTCGCGACGACGAAGGCGTCGCAGTACACGATGGCGCGCAAGGCGCGGAAGATCACGCCGACGGGGCTGCCGTACCTCGTCGTCTACCCGTTCATCAAGGTGCGGCCGTGGTACGCGCTGTCCGAGGAGGACCGGCAGCGTGCAATGGACGAGCACATCCGGATCGGCCGCGAGGAGTTCCCCGGGATCAAGAACCACACGACGTACTCGTTCGGGATCGACGACCAGGAGTTCATGACCGCCTTCGAGTGCGAGGAGCCGGCCGACTTCATGCACCTGATGCTGCGGCTCCGCGACTCCGAGGCGTCGCGCTACACCGAGCGCGATACGCCGATCTTCGTCGGCCGGCACGTCACGATCCGCGAAGCGCTAGCCCAGCTCGACGGGCTCGGCGTGCGGAACGCGCTCGGCCAGTAGCCGCGCGGTCAGCCGCTCGACCCGCTCGAGCGCGTGCTGCTCCTGCTCGACGATCTCGGTCAGCCGGAGCGAGATGTCGTCCTCGCCGAGCGCGTTCGCGGTCGAGCGCAGGCCGGTGTAGGCCGCGATCTCGAGATGCTCGACCTGCGCCAGCAGGTCGGTCGGCTCGACGACCTCCGCCGCGAGCGCCGGCAGCGCGTCGCTCGGCTGCGGGTCGTGCGGCTCGCCGAGCGCCGTCAGGATCCTCCGCAGCGTCAGCGCGTGCTGCTTCGTCTCCGCAAGGTGACGCTCGAGCCCGAGCGGCGGCAGCAGGGCGGGCAGCAGCTCGTGCGCGAGCCACTCCTCGATCCAGAGCATGCGCTGCAGCCGCGCGACGAACCCGTCCACTACGAGTAGTGGTGCATGTCCCGCCAGATCCGAAACATGGCGAAGGCGCAGCCGACCAGGACGCCGAGGAAGGCGAGCACCTGGAGGCCGTGCGCGCCGCCGTACGAGTAGACGGCGAGGTCGGCGACGAGCGCGGCCGCGGCCGTGTAGAAGGCGACCATCGCGCGGCGCGGCCAGAGCGCGATGTCGGCGCTACGCTCGCGCCACGTGAGGAAGACGAAGTAGGCGATCGCGAGCGCGAAGGCGATGCGCGCCAGATAGCCGAGCGCGACGAGCGTCGACCAGAGCTGCAGCACGACGACCACCAGCGCGATCGCGATGATGATCAGGAACCCGCGCAGCGTCGGGTTCATCCGCGAGAAGAAGCCGCCCCTCATCCGACACCCGTCATGTACGCGCGCACGGCCAAGGCTCCGGCGACCACGGTAGCGCCCGCGAACCAGGCGAGCCGGCGGCGGCGCTCGGCCGGCGCGTAGAGCCACGGCGACAGGACGGCGAGGAGCGACAGCGAGCCGTAGAGGTAGTGCAGGTGGTCGGGCGCACGGCGGTGGTCGGAGAGGAGCAGCAGCCCGAGCCCGACCTGGGCGACGAGCAGCGTCTGCGCGAGCGCGAGCAGGTGCGTCGTGATCCCACGGGGCTCGCTGCGGCGGTAGTAGGCCCAGCCCGCGAGCACGGCCGAGCCGAAGGTCGCGGCCAGCACCAGGAAGGCGAGCGTGTGGTGCGCGGATAGCAAGCCGGGATGGTCGCAGAAGGAACGCCCGCACCCGACTTCGAGCTGACGAGCGACGCCGGCGAGACGGTGAAGCTCTCCGAGCTCCGCGGCAAGCCGGTCGTCCTCTACTTCTATCCCAAGGACGACACGCCGGGTCGTTGATGCAGTAGGTGCCGGCCGCTAGGCGCCTCGTGGCGGGATGGGATTCATGGTGTCGCTCGTCCAACTGATCCCGATCGTCGGATCGATCGCGAGCGCCTCCAACTCGGGCGTGGAGAGGAGTTCGTCCCGGCATGCCGCGGAGCAACCGATGTACGTCGTGTTGAGGTCGATCTCCGTTGCGACGCACCATGCGTGGTCATCAGGCCACCAGATGTTCGGCGTCTGTCCATCGGAGTCGCCGTAGTCGAGGACGTTCATGACTCCGTCGCGCACAGCGCCGTGGAGCAGAAAGTAGTCGCGGGCGGGGACACGGAACGTCGGGGCCTGCCTGATGTCGTCGCGCGTCCGTCCGAACCCATTCCAGACCGCGATCCAGCAATCGTCTGGTGTGGCGGTATGCCGCGAGAGGACCGATACGAGCGCCTGCCCCACCTCGGACGGAATCGACCCTTCGCGAGGAGCGTGCTCGTAGACGGCCGGCTGCCCCTCGCGCATGAATCGGAAACTGCCGGTGAGGCTCGCGAGCTGCATCCCCGGGTGATCGATCGTTCCGTTGGAACGCGCGATCTCCACCCACGGCACACTCTTTCGCGAATTCCACGGCCGCGGTGCCGCGAGATCCAAGCGATACGCGGGATGGAAGACACGCACGTACGCCGTGAAGCCCTCGGGAACAAGCGAGTGGACGGACTCGCCGAAGGTCGTGAGCGCGGAGACGATCCAGTCCGCCGCGGTCGAGTTGGTTGCTGGCGACAGCTCGGTCATCGATAGGGTTGCGACGTGCTCAAGGAAGGCGACCCGGCTCCGGATTTC
>JBEQUF010000264.1:0-4261 GCA_040349295.1 Actinomycetota bacterium
ACGTGGTTGCCGCTTCTTCGACTCGCGCAGACCCACGCCATGTGATATTACAGTCACTGTAAAATGCTTGCGAAGCTTGCACACGTCATCGCGCGCCGCCGCTGGTGGGTGATCTCGGCCTGGATCGTCCTGACGCTGTTCGGCGGCTTCGCCGCCGGCCAGGTCTCGAAGCGCTGGTACCAGAGCTTCTCGATCCCCGGCAAGCCCGCCTACGAGGCGAACCAGCGGACCTTCAAGGCGTTCGGCACGGGTGTCCGCCCGCCCGACGTCGTCGTCTTCCACACGAGCGGCGACGCCGGCACGAGCGGCGCCATCCGGGCGGCGATGCAGCGCGCGGCCAGGGTCGTCCCCGGAGCGCGGACGAGCTCGTACTTCTCGACCGGCAACCCGATGTACCTCTCCAAGGACCGGCACACCGCGTTCATGGAGCTCTATCCGCCCGGCCTCTCGACGTTCAACTCGACGAGCCATGCGAAGGAGATCCGGGCCGCGGCGGCGGCCGGGCTGCCGGCCGGCACGACGGTCGAGGTGACGGGCCACGACCCGCTCGAAGAGGCGAGCACGAACGGCGGCGGCGGCAGCAACAGCATCCTGCTCGAGGCGATGATCGGCGGCCTCGGCGCCATCGTCATCCTCTTCTTCGTCTTCGGGACGCTGCCGGCGGTGCTGATGCCGATCGTCGTCGCGGCGGCGGCGATCCTCAACACATACACGCTCGTCTGGGCGCTGACGTACCTGACGAACGTGTCGATCATCGTCCAGTTCCTGATCGCGCTCGTCGGCCTCGGCGTCGCGATCGACTACGCGCTGCTGATGATCTTCCGGTTCCGCGACGAGCTGCGGGAGGGGGAGGACGTCGAGACCGCGCTCGTCGAGACGATGACGCACGCGGGCCGCTCGGTCATCGTGTCGGGCTCGACCGTCGCGGTCGGCCTGCTCTCGATGCTCGTGCTGCCGCTGCCGTTCATCCGCTCGATGGGGATCGGCGGCATGCTCATCCCGGCCGTCTCGGTGCTGTCGGCGATCACGCTGCTGCCAGCCCTGCTCGCGGTGCTCGGCGAGCGCATCAACAGCGTCCGCCTGATGCCGAAGCGGTTCGTCGACCACGGCCATCCCGAGGACGGCGGCTGGGGCCGCTGGGCGCGGTTCGTCAACCGGCGGCCGTGGCAGGTCGCGATCGTCGGCGCCGTCATCGCCGGCGTGCTCGCGGTGATCGGGACGCAGCTCAACCCGAACGAGTCGCAGATGAAGAACTTCCCGGGCACCGGCACGGCGATCGCCGGCCGCCAGCTCCTCGCCGACGCCGGCATCTCGCCGGGCGTGCTGAAGCCGTTCGATGTCCTCGTCGAGCACGGCGGCGACGCCGGAGCGGTCGCCGCGAAGGTCGCGAAGGTGGACGGCGTCGCCGGCGCGACCGCACCGCGTGACTGGAAGCGCGGTCAGGACTCGATCGTCGAGGCGTTCCCGACCGTCGACGGCGCGGCACCGCAGATCCAGTCGATCATCGACCGCGTGAACACGACGCTCGCGGGCAGCGACGCGACGCTCGCCGGGCAGGCGGCGGTCGACCGCGACTTCGTGCACGCGGTGTACGGGAACTTCCCGTACGTCCTCGCGTTCGTCCTCGTCTTCACGCTCATCCTGCTGACGCGCGCGTTCCGCTCGGTCGTGCTGCCGATCAAGGCTGCCGTGCTCAACCTCGTGTCGCTCGGCGGCGCGTTCGGGATCGTCGTGCTGATCTTCCAGGAGGGGCACGGCTCGTCGCTCTGGAACATCACCGCGACGCAGTCGATCGTCGCGTGGATCCCGCTGATGATCTTCGCGTTCCTCTTCGGCCTCTCGATGGACTACGAGGTCTTCATGCTCACGCGGATGCGCGAGGCGTACGACGAGACGGGGTCGACCGAGCGGGCGATCGAGCTCGGGCTCGCCCGGACCGGCAAGCTCGTGACGAGCGCCGCCCTGATCCTCATGTTCGCGTTCCTCGTCCTCTCGTCGAGCCCGGGCTTCGAGATCAAGGAGTTCGCGATCGGCCTCGCAGCCGGGATCATCTTCGACGCGACGGTGATCCGGGCGCTGCTCGTGCCGGCGCTGATGCGGCTTCTCGGCCAGGCGAACTGGTGGCTGCCGCACTGGACGCGGCGGGCGCTCTTCATCGGCCGCCCCGGCGACGAGTGGATCCCCGCCTCCGACGAGGCCTGACCAGGTAGATTCCGCGGCGATGTTCCACCTGGTTGCAGAGACCGCCGCACAGGAGGGGAAGAAGGTCATCCTGTCGATGCTCGTCGTCGGGCTCGTCTTCCTCTCGGTGATCACGATCGGCGAGCTCACCCACTGGCTCCGCCACCGGCGCTGAAGGATCTCCGGGACTGGATCGCGCTCCTCGAGCGCGAAGGCGAGCTCGTCCGGATCACGGCGGAGGTCGACCCCGACCTCGAGGTGACGGAGATCGTCGACCGCACCGTCAGGGCGGGCGGGCCGGCGCTCCTCTTCGAGCGCCCGAAGGGCGCGCAGCACCCGCTGCTGATCAACCAGTTCGGCACCGAGCGGCGGATGTGCCTCGCCTTCGGCGTCGAGTCCCTCGACGACGTCGCGCAGAAGCTCTCGGGCGTGCTCGAGATGCAGCCGCCGCAGGGGCTGATGGAGAAGGTGCGCGGCCTGCAGACGCTGAAGTCGATCGCCGACTCACGGCCGAAGACGGTGCGCAAGGGGCCGGTGCAGGAGATCGTGCTGCAGGGCGACGAGGTCGACCTGCGCCGCCTGCCGGTCATGCGCTGCTGGCCCGACGATCCCGCGCCGTTCATCACCCTGCCGGCGGTGATCACGCGCGACCCGCGCGACGGCGCGCGCAACGTCGGCATGTACCGGATGCAGGTGATCGACGAGCGGACGACCTTCATGCACTGGCAGATGCACAAGGACGGCCGCGCCGACTGGCTCGCGACCGACGGCCGCATCCCCGTCGCGGTCGCGCTCGGCCTCGACCCCGTCACCGCCTACTCGGCGAGCGCGCCGCTGCCGAAGCATCTCGACGAGCTCATGCTGGCCGGCTTCCTGCGCGGCGAGCCGGTCGAGCTGGTGCGCGGCGTCACGGTCGACCTCGACGTGCCCGCCCACGCGGAGATCGTCCTCGAGGGCTACGTCGAGCGCGACGAGCTCGGGACGGAAGGGCCGTTCGGCGACCACACCGGCTTCTACACGCCGCCGGAGCCCTTCCCGATCTTCCACGTGACCGCGATGACGATGCGCCGCGACGCCGTCTATCCGTCGATCGTCGTCGGCAAGCCGCCGCAGGAGGACGCGTGGCTCGGCAAGGCGACGGAGCGGATCTTCCTGCCCGCCGTCCGGACGACGCTGCCCGAGATCGTCGACTACGACCTGCCGGTCGCGGGCGGCTTCCACAACGTCGCGATCGTCTCGATCCGGAAGCAGTTCCCCGGCCACGCGCACAAGGTGATGCACGCCATCTGGGGCCTCGGGATGCTGAGCCTCACGAAGGCGGTGATCGTCGTCGACGCCCACGTCGACGTCCACGACTACGAGCAGGTGACCTTCTACTGCGGCGCCAACGTCGATCCGAAGCGCGACGTGATCGTCTCCGAAGGGCCGCTCGACCACCTCGACCACGCCCCGGAGCGGCAGTTCTTCGGCGGCAAGCTCGGGATCGACGCCACCGCCAAATGGCCGGAGGAGGGGGCCAGGCCGTGGCCGAAGGAGATCGAGATGAGCGACGAGGTGAAGGCGCTGGTCGACCGGCGGTGGTCGGAGTACGGCCTGGCGTCGGTTCTCCCGCGCTCCGAAGCCCCGAGCAGGTAAAGATTCCCGAGTCTGTGGGCGCCCCCGAGGACATGCACGACGAGGAGATCCACCTCCCGCCGCCGACGCTCTGGCCGCTCGGCTTTGCCATCGGCATCGCCGTCGTCCTCATCGGGCTGATCGTCGACCCGCTGTTCATCTCGTCGATCGGCGGCGCGATCGCGATCGTCTTCGGCTTCCTCTGGGCGCGCGACGCGAGCGCGGAGATGCGCGGGCACGCGATTGTCGTCGAGCCCGAGCGGCGCGAGGTCGTCGAGACCGGCGAGACCGGGCCGCCCGCGAACGAAGGTCCCGAGGCGATGCCGCATCCGAAGCCGGGCGAGCGGTTCGCACGCTCCCGCTTCCTCGAGGGTGCGACCCTCGGCCTCGGCGGCGTGATCGGCGGCCTGATCACCGTCCCCGTCGCAGGCTTCGCGGTCCTCCCGTCGTTCCTCGGCCAGAAGCG
>JBEQUF010000303.1:0-4519 GCA_040349295.1 Actinomycetota bacterium
GCACGGCGTCGCGGATCGTCTCGGGGATGCCGTCGTTGCACGCGTCGAGCGCTTCGACGACGAAGAACGGGTTGCCCTCGGTGCGCCGGTACAGCTCGTCCGCGTCGACCGCGTGCGGCGCGGCGAGCTCGGCGACAGCCTCGGGAGAGAGGCGGGGGACGGCAAGCCGGGACACGTCGCGGTTCGTCGCCAGCTCGCCGAGCACGAGCCGCAGCGGATGGCCGAGCGAGAGCTCGTCGTCGCGGTAGGTCGCGAGCACGAGCGCAGGCACCTGCTCCGGGCGGCGTGCGAGCAGGCGGAGGACGTCGAGCGTCGCCTCGTCGGCCCAGTGCAGGTCGTCGATGACCACGATCGCCGGGGCGTCGCGGCGCAGGTCGGCCTCGAGCGCGGTCACGACCTCCCAGGCCATCGCCTCACCCTCGACGGCTGCGCGCAGCTCGGTCGACGCCGTCCGGCTGAGCTCGACGAACGGGCCGAGCGGCCGCGGCGCGAACAGCGGGTCGCACGCGCCCCAGAGGCTGCGGACGCCGGCCGACGTCTCGAAGGCGCGGAGGAGCGACGTCTTGCCGACGCCGGCCTCGCCGGCGACGAGCAGGACGTGGCCGCGGCCGGTTTCCCGGACCGCGGCCAGCCGGCGCCCGAGCTGCTCGAGCTCGGAGGATCGCTCGAGGAGCATCTCCATCGTTACGACTGTAACGAGCAAGGTTCCACCGCTATGCCCGGCTCAGCCCTGGTCGTAGGGCCGCGCGAGCGGGTTGACGCCGGAGAAGACGCCGAGCGGGTTCGGGTACCACGCCCAGATGTGCAGCGTGACGAGCGGCCCGTGCCAGAACGAGAAGGCCGCCCCGGTCGCCGGCGCCGTCATGGCGCACTTCGACTGCGCGTCGGCGGGGACGAACGTCCCGTCCTTGTACTGACAGGCGGCCGGGAACGCTCCGTACTTCGCGCCCGCCACGGGCGGGGTCGCCGGCTTCTTCGGGAAGACCCACTCGAGCGCCCCGAGCCGCCACGTCGAGCCGCTGTGCTCGTAGACGAGGATCGGCGGCTTCGCGAGGTCGAAGCCCTGGATCGTCGGGTTGATGAAGTGGTAGCCCATGTCGGGGATCATCTTCGTGAGGATCACGTAGCCGTCCGCCTTCGCGCGGCCGAGCCCGTCGACGTACTTCGCGGTCGCGTCGTGCACGATCCGCAGCTGCTGTGCGAACGTCGTCTGCTTCGGCGCGGCCGAGGCGCTCGCCGCCACCAGCAGTGCGCTGGCGACGAGGGCGGCGGCCGTGATGATGCGGCGCATTGGTTCCCTCCAGTGGTTCGGTCGTTGACTCGATCGACGGTACGGAGGGACGTGTGCGACGGAGATCGGCGCAACCACCGAGGTTGCCGGGATCGGCTGCCTATCTTCGGGTGACGGTGAGCGCGGTCTCGCCGTCGGGCGTCACGCGGTAACCGCCCGCGTGCTGACGGTCGGTGAAGACCTCGCGGAGCTCGGTGCCGGCGTAGTGGGCGGCGACGCCGTCGTCGAGCGCGATCCCGGCCGGGAAGCCGTCGGCGACGAGCCGCCGGTAGACGGGGCGGCGCCGCTCCTCGCCGTCGTAGTGCGGGCACGCGGAGCCGGGCAGGAAGCCGAGGCCGTCGCGCATCCCGTGCAGCTGCGGCCCGAACGAGTCCGTGACACCTGCCTCGAACCAGCAGATCATCCCGGCGCTCCAGCCGGTGAGCAGCACCCCGGCCTCCCACGCCTCGCGCAGGATCGCGTCGAAGCCGTGCGTGCGCCAGACGGCGAGCATGTTCGCGGTGTTGCCGCCGCACACGAGGATCACGTCGTTCGCGAGCGCCTGCTCGCGCAGATCCGCGGGCGGCCACGGGTAGAACGAGAACTCGGTCAGGCGGCCCGGAAGCTCGATCTCGACGTCGTTCTGCGGCGACGCGGTGCGGTCGACGAGGACGCGGTCGCCGCCGGCGAGCTCGAGCACGATGTTGAACAAGCGCGGGTCCGGGAATCCTCCGATGCCCACGATTTGCGGAGTCTTCACGCTCAGGGGTATGACACTATCCGCGCTCATGACCAGGTACGTATACGACTTCGACGAGCCTTCGGACGGCGGCAGAGAGCTGCTCGGGGGCAAGGGCATCGGACTCGCCGAGATGACACAGCTCGGCGTTCCCGTGCCGGCCGGCTTCACCATCTCGACCGACGCCTGTCGCGCCTATCTGCGCGAGGGCGGCGTCCCCGCAGGGCTCGACGAGGAAGTCGACGAGCACATCCGGCGGCTCGAGGAGAAGACGGGCAAGCACTTCGGCGATCCCGACGACCCGCTGCTCGTCTCGGTGCGCAGCGGCGGAGCGGTCTCGATGCCGGGGATGATGGACACGATCCTCAACGTCGGCCTCAACGACGTGGCGGTCGAAGGGCTCGCGCACAGCACGGGCAACGAGGAGTTCGCGCGGGACTGCTACCGCCGCCTCATCCAGATGTACGGCGAGACGGTCGACGGCGTGCCGCACGACCGCTTCGGCGTCGAGCAGAACGTCGAGCAGGCGCGCGCCGCCTACCAGGCCGAGACGGGCCGCGAGTTCCCGCAGGACGCGCGCGAGCAGCTGCGGCGCGCGATCATCGCCGTCTTCGAGTCGTGGAACGCGCCGCGCGCGCAGGTCTACCGGCGGACGTACGACATCTCCGACGACGCCGGCACGGCCGTGAACGTCGTGCAGATGGTGTTCGGCAACAAGGGCGAGTCGAGCGCGACGGGCGTGTGCTTCACGCGCAACCCGTCGACCGGTGAGCAGGGGCTCTACGGCGAGTACCTCGTGAACGCGCAGGGCGAGGACGTCGTCGCCGGCACGCGCACGCCGCAGCCGGTGGAGGAGATGCAGGCGCGCCTCCCGGAGGCCTTCGAGCAGCTCGTCGACACGATGGCGAGCCTCGAGAAGCACTACCGCGACATGCAGGACATCGAGTTCACGGTCGAGGAGGGGACGCTCTACCTCCTGCAGACCCGCTCGGCGAAGCGCACCGCTGCGGCAGCGATCAAGGCTGCGGTCGACATGGCGGGCGAGGGGCTCATCTCGAACGAGGAGGCCGTCGCACGCATCGACGCCCGCTCGCTCGACCAGCTGCTGCACCCGATGCTCGACCCGACGGCGACCTTCGACGTCGCCGCGCGCGGCCTCAATGCGTCCCCGGGCGCGGCGAGCGGCGCGATCGTCCTCGACGCCGACACCGCGGAGGAGCGCGGCAAGGCGGGCGAGGCGGTCATCCTCGTCGGCTGGGAGACGACGCCGGACGACATCCACGGGATGATCCAGGCCAAAGGCGTCCTCACCGCGCACGGCGGCATGACGTCGCACGCCGCGGTGGTCGCGCGCGGGATGGGCAAGCCGTGCGTCGCCGGCTGCGAGGGCCTCGAGATCGACCGCGCGGCGAAGACCGTGCGGATCGGCGGCCACACGCTCCGCGAGGGCGACACGGTCACGATCGACGGCGGCACGGGCCGCGTCATCGTCGGCGAGGTCGCGCTCGTGCCGCCGCAGATCAACGAGGACTTCGAGACGATCCTCGAGTGGGCCGACGGGATCCGCCGCCTGCAGGTCTGGACGAACGCGGACAACCCGGAGGACGCGCAGAAGGCGCGCGAGTTCGGGGCGCAGGGCATCGGCCTGACGCGCACCGAGCACATGTTCTTCGGCGAGGACCGGCTGCCGGTGGTGCAGGAGATGATCCTCGCCAGCGACGAGGCCGGCCGGCGCGCGGCGCTCGACCGGCTCCTCCCGTTCCAGCAGTCCGACTTCGAAGGGATCTTCGAGGCGATGACGGGACTGCCGGTGACGATCCGCCTGCTCGACCCGCCGCTGCACGAGTTCCTGCCGGAGCTCGACGAGGCGACGGACGAGCGCATGCGCGCACGGATCAAGGCGCTGACCGAGGCGAATCCGATGCTCGGCACGCGCGGCTGCCGCCTCGGCATCCAGTGGCCCGAGATCTACGAGATGCAGGTGCGTGCGATCGCCCGCGCGGCGCGCGCGGTGCAGGATCGCCTCGGCGACACGCCGGTGGTCGAGATCATGCATCCGCTCGTCGGCTTCAAGGAGGAGCTCCGCCGGCTGCGCGAGCTGACCGAGCAGGTGATGGAGGAGGAGGCTCCCGGCCTCGAGTACCGCTGCGGGACGATGATCGAGCTGCCGCGGGCCGCGCTGCGCGCGGACGAGATCGCCGAGGTGGCGGACTTCTTCTCGTTCGGGACGAACGACCTGACGCAGACGACGCTCGGCATGTCGCGCGACGACGCGGAGGGCAAGTTCCTCACCTTCTACCTCGAGGACGGCGTGCTCGAGACGAACCCGTTCGAGACGCTCGACCAGGAAGGCGTCGGCGACCTGATGCGGATCGCCGTCGAGCGTGGCCGCAAGACGAAGCCCGAGATCAAGCTCGGCATCTGCGGCGAGCACGGCGGGGAGCCGAAGAAGAGCAGGTCGCCCGGCCGGAGCGCGCGGCGCGAGACCGGCGTCCCGTGATGCAGCTGCG
>JBEQUF010000318.1:0-6810 GCA_040349295.1 Actinomycetota bacterium
AGGGCGAGGTCGAGCCAGTGGAAGCCGACGCCCCAGAGCAGCCCCATCGCCGAGACGAGGCCGAGCGGCGGCACGACGACCGCGACCAGGGTGACGAGCTGGCTGATCCGGCTCGTCCGAGCGCGCACGGTCGCGATGCTCTCCATGTTCTGACCGGTGCGCTCCACGAGGCCCGGCACGGTAGCGGGTGCGCGTGCACCCGCCGGGTGCGCTACCGCCGCAGCAGGCGGCGGTAGACGGTCATCTCCGCGTGCGTCCAGTCGCCGTGCGTCTGATGCGCCCACGGCGCGTAGAGCTCCTTGTGGAACGGGCTCGAGAGACTCTCGTTGTGCCCGATCACGTTGCGCAGCGCGATGTGGAACCGCCTCATCAGGTAGCGCGTCAACGCGAGCGAGGCGTCGAGCTGCTTCGGATCGTGCAGGATCTCCGAGGCCGACGTGCCGACGTGCTCGATGCCGATCGAGACGTCGTTGAGGCCCACCGTGTGCCGGCACATGACGTTCAGCGGCACGAGCTGGTAGATCGTTCCGTCCTTGTCGACGACGAAGTGCGCGCACGTGCCGGGCAGCTGGCCGAGCTCCGGGTCGGGCGTGTCGGCGGCGAAGGTGTTCCACGTCGCGGTGAAGGACTCGTTCGCCGTGTAGTGCTCGACGATCACCTTCGGATGCAGCACCCAGGAGTCGACGCCGTAGTGCCGCTTCGCGTAGGCCGCGGTCTCGGCCTTGCGCTTCGGCGGGAAGGGGATCGGCCTCCAGACGATGTGGAGGGCGGCGACGAGCGCGATCATCGCAACCGGTATAGCCGCTCGCCGACCTCCTCGACGTCCCAGCGCGAGAGGAAGTCCTTCGCGAACGGGCGTCCCGGCTCGGCGACGAGGATCTCGGCCGCGCGCAGGCGCGGCAGGAGGTCGAGCAGCTGCTCGGCGTTCCGCTGCTCGTAGAGGACGTCGGCGGCGAGCACGAGATCCCAGCCGGCGCCGAACCGCTCCGGCTCGTCCCACCGCATCGCCTCGGCGCGGAGGCCGATCCCGTTCCTCGCGGCGTTCGCCGCGAGGAGCGTGACCGCGTCCTCGGCCCAGTCGGTCGCGAGCACGTCGGCACCGCGCAACGCCGCGGCGAGCGACGGCAGCCCGAGGCCGGCGCCGAGCTCGAGGACCCGCTTCCCGTCCAGCGCCCGCGCCGCGACATGCTCGGCGAGCGCGACGCCGCTCGGCCAGAGCTCTGCCCAGTAGGGCAGGAACTCCTCCCGCGCGAACGCCGCCTCGTCGATCAGCTCCTCGGCGCTCGGCGGCCGCAAGAGGGTCAGCGTGCGGCCGGCGACCTCGAACGTTTCCTCGATGTGCACTCGGATAGCGTGCCGTGCATGCGCTACAGACAACTCGGTTCCAGCGATCTCCAGGTGTCGGAGATCTGCCTCGGCTCCTGGCTCACGTACGGCGGCGGCGTCGGCGACGACCAGGCCGAGGCGTGCGTCGCGAAGGCCTTCGACCTCGGGATCAACTTCATCGACACCGCGAACGTCTACTCGAACGGCAAGGCCGAGGAGTTCCTCGGCGTCGTCCTCGCCGACCGGCCGCGGGACTCCTACATCCTCGCGACCAAGCTCTTCTGGGGTGCGCCCGACGGCGGCCGCGGGCTGTCCCGCGAGCAGGTCCTCACCCAGATCGACGCGTCGCTCCAGCGGCTGCGCACCGACTACGTCGACCTCTACCAGTGCCACCGCTACGACTGGAACGTGCCGCTCGAAGAGACGATGGAGGCGCTCACCGAGGTCGTGCAGTCGGGCAAGGCCCGCTACCTCGGCTTCAGCGAGTGGCCGGCGGACAAGATCGAGGAAGCGGTCACGATGGCCGGCGTCGAGAAGTTCGTCTCCAGCCAGCCGCAGTACTCGATGATCTGGCGCGGTCCGGAACGCGACGTGATTCCCCTGTCGAAGAAGTACGGCATCTCGCAGATCGTGTGGTCGCCGCTCGGTCAGGGCGTGCTGACCGGCAAGTACAAGCCGGGCGAGCCGCTGCCGGAGAACACGCGTGCGACGTCGAAGTCGATGGGCGGGTTCATGGACCGCGCACGCGACGAGCAGCTCCTCGAGCGTGTGCAGCAGCTGCAGCCGATCGCGGACGAGCACGGCGTCACGCTGGCCCAGCTCGCGATCGCCTGGGTGTTGCACGAGCCGAACGTCGCGTCGGCGATCATCGGCGCGTCGAAGCCGGAGCAGGTGGAGGACAACGCCGGCGGTGTAGGCGTCGACCTCGACGACGCGACCATGTCGCGCATCGAGGAGATCCTCGGCGATCGCGTGCAGTGGGAGGGCCCGGCGTCGTAGAGCGCGACGTTGCAGTCGTCCTCTCCGGAGGCGCCGTCAACGGCGTCCTGATCGAGCTCGGGTTCCTGCAACGTCTCCGCTCGAGCCCGCTCTGGGAGCGCGTCGGCTGGATCTACGGCACGTCGGCCGGCGCGCTCAGCGGGACGATGGCGGCGCTCGACCGCCTCGACGACCTCGAGGCGTTCATGCTGCAGCTCCAGCCGGAGGAGACGTTCCGGCCGCACTCGCTCTGGCGGCTGCCGCTCCTCGGGTCGCACGACTATCGCCTTCCCGACACGGTCGCCGAGCGCCTCGGTGACGTCGAGCAGATGGCGCGCGAGCTGCGGGAGGCGCCGATCGAGCTGACCGTCGTCGCGACGGACGTCAGCGAGAGCAACGAGGAGCACGGCCAGCACGCGTACGAGCTCGTCTACCCGTCGCGGACGACGCCGCCGGAGACGATGGCGCAGGCGATCCTCGCGTCGGCCGCGATCAGCGCGCTCGTGCTGCCGCGGCGCGTCGGCGATCGCATCGCGACCGACGGCGCCTGGGTGCGGAACTTCCCGCTCGGCCACGCCTACGGCCAGCCCGGAGTCGAGCTGATCGTCAGCTTCCGCTACCTGCCGACCTATCCGCGCATGGGCACGGAAGGGCTGCAGCGGCTGCGACGACGGCTCGAGCGGCTGCCGAAGCTGCCGCCCGTGCGCGCGCTGATCGACGAGCTGGTCGAGGCGGAGGCGCGCGGCGAGCGGGGCGAGCCGGCGCACTGGCCGGACATGATCGTGCGGCTGATGCGGGTCGCGATCCAGCAGAACACGGTGCTCGAGGAGCGCGTCGCCCGCGACAAGGACGAGGCGCTGCGCGCGCTCGAGGCGCTACGGCGCGACGTCGACGAGATCGTGCGGCGCGAAGGCGGCAGGCGCGGCGACCGCGCGGCGCGCGCCGTCGCGGAGCGATTCGATCGCGCGCGCTTCCCGTTCCTCGGCGACCGCGCCGTCCCGCGCATCGCAGTCCAGAGCGACGCGGGCGAGGTCTCGCTCGAAGCCGGCCTCCGCAAGCCGCAGCCGTGGACCGAGGACGCGAAGCGCTCGCTGATCCGCCGCGGGTGGGAGCTCCTCGACGAGCTGCTCGTCGACACCGGTGCCTGACACCGGAGCCAGGGGCTAGGGGACGCGGCGGGCGCCGTCGAGATGCTCGAGCCAGTAGCCGCTCAGGCTCGCGATCTGGACGACCGTGCCCGTGTGCGGGGCGTGGATGAACTCGCCGCTCCCGATGTAGATGCCGACGTGGCCGAGGCCGTCGAAGAAGACGAGATCGCCCGGCTCGAGGTCGCTCGTCGCGATCGGCTCGGTCGCGTTCCACTGCGCGACGGTGTAGTGCGGCAGCGAGACGCCGAGCTGCGCGTAGACGTACATGACGAGGCCGGAGCAGTCGAAGCCGCCCGGGCTCGCGCCACCCCACACATACGGCACGCCGAGGTAGCGCGCGGCGATCGTCGCGGCCGACGTGTGGCTCGCAGGCTGCGGCGCCGGCGCCGGGACAGGTGCGGGGATCGGTGCGGGCGCCGGCGGCGACGCGTCTGCCACCGGCTGCGGCACCGGCTGCGGCGCAGGTGCGACGGCTGCTGCAGCCGCCCGCTCGCGCGCCAGCTCCGCCTCGCGCGCGATGCGGGCGCGCGCAAGTGCCGCGAGCCGTCGTTCGCGCGCAGCCTCGCGCGCCTGCAACGTCTTGATCGTCTCGTGGATCGACGCGAGCAGCTGCCTCTGCCGCGCGATGCCGGCGGCGATGCGCGCATGCTCGCCGCGCAGCTGCGCGATCACCGCCGTGCGACGGCGCTGCTCGCGCACGAGCAGCAGGCGCTGATGTGCGACCTGCGTGCGAAAGCGCGCGGCGGCGACGGCGATCCCCTTGTCCTCCTGCGTCAACGCACGCGCAGCCTCGAGCTGGTCGACGAGCTGCGAGACGTTCTTCGCGCGCAGGTAGATCTCGGTCGCATTCGGCGGCGGCGACACGTAGAGCGCGCGCAGCCGCGCGAGCAGCTGCGCCTGCGCCGTGTGCAGGTTCGCCCTGGCGATGCGGAGCTTGGTGTTCGCCTGCAGGAGCCGCGCGTCGACGTTCGCCAGCGCGATGCGCTGTCCGTCCCAGCGCTGCACGACCTGCTCGAGCTGCACGCCGAGCGCGTTCACCTGCGCCTCGACCCGCTTCGCCTGCGCGCGCTTGGCGGCAATCGGGTTCGCAGCGTGCGCCGCCGGCGCCGCGCACGCGACGAACAGCACAAGTAGAAGCCCTCGGCGCAGACCCACGCGCGTGGGAGGCTAGCGCACCACCTTGCCGGGATTCATGATCCCGTTCGGATCGAAGAGCATCTTGACGCCGCGGTAGAGGTCGAGCAGGTCGCCGTGCTCCTGCTCGAGGTAGTCGAGCTTGCCGATGCCGACACCGTGCTCGCCGGTGCACGTTCCACCACGCGCAAGCGCGTCCTCCACGACGCGTCCGTTCAGCTCCTTCGCACGCGCGATCGACTCGGGGTCGTCGGGATCGAGCAGGAACGCGACGTGGAAGTTCCCGTCGCCGACGTGCCCGACGATGCCGCCGCGCAGGTCGGTCGCCTCGAGCGCCTGCCGTGCGGCGGCGATCGCACCCGGCAGCTCGGAGACGGGAACTGCGACGTCCGTCGTCATCGCCTTCGAGCCGGGTGCGAGGGCGAGCGACGCCATCAGCGCGTTGTGCCGCATCCCCCACATCTGCGAGCGCGCCGTCGGATCGGCGCCGGACTCGAACGCCGTCGCCCCCTCGTCGGTGACGAGCTCGCGCACCGTCTCGAGATCGCCCGCCACCGCGGCTTCGGTCCCGCCGAGCTCGATGAACAGATACGGCGACACCGGGAAGTCCGCACCCGAGAATGCGTTGAGCGCGCCGATCGTCAGCGCGTCGAGCAGCTCGCAGCGCGTCACCTGCACGCCGACCGCGATCATCGACGCCGCGGCGGCGCACGCCGCCTCGACCGACGGGAACGCCGCCCGCGCAACGACGATGTGCTCGGGAATCGGATGCAGCCGGAGCGTCAGCTCCGTGATCACGCCGAGCGTCCCCTCCGAGCCGACGAAGAGGCCGGACAGGTGGTAACCGGCCGAGGTCTTCACCGCACGCGAGCCGGCCCGGATGACGCGGCCGCCGGGAAGCACCACTTCGAGCTCGAGCACGTGCGCGCGCATGCCGCCGTAGCGCACGGTGGTCGTGCCGCTCGCATTCGTCGCCGCCATCCCGCCGAGCGTCGCGTCGGCGCCCGGGTCGACCGGGAACCAGAGGCCCTGCGGCCCGACCGCCGCCTCGAGCTGGAGCCGTGTCACGCCGGCCTGCACGGTCGCGGTCAGATCCTCGGGACGCACGGCGAGGATCCGGTGCAGGCGCGTCAGGTCGAGGCTGATGCCGCCGCGCAGCGGGATGACGTGCCCCTCGAGGCTCGTGCCCGCGCCGAACGGCACGACGGGGATCCCGTGCGTGTCCGCGTAGGCCAGCACCCGCGCGACCTCCTCCGTCGACTCCGGGTAGACGACGATCTCGGGGCGGGCCGCCGGATGGTACGAGAGGTCGGCGCTGTGTTGCTCGAGGGCGGAGTCTCCCGCGTTGACGGCGACCAGCTGCTCGAGGTCCGAGGCCAGATCCATGAGGTGAGATTAGACCGCGCGGTCGCCGGGGTAGGGATCTGCGACGTGGTCCCCTCCGAGCTGGCGCAGCTGCTCGCCGACGCCGAGGCGTGCGCGAACGAGTGCGAGGCCTTCCTCGCGACTTCCGGCGCGGATCCCGTCGTCGCCGCCGCCGCAGCGTGCCGCGTGCTCGGCGAGCTGCTCGACCTCCACCCCGACCTGTTCGTCGCCGCGGTCCGCGTCTGCCGCGAGCTCGCGACAGCGGCCGTCGAGGACGCACCGGCGCTCGAGCCGGCCCTGCTGCGCGTCGCCGAGTCGGCGTCAGCCTTCCTGGATGCGGGTCGCTAGGACCTCGTCGACGAGCCCGTACCCGACCGCCTCCTCGGGATCGAGGAACCGGTCGCGATCGATGTCCTGCAGCACCTGCTCCGGATCGCGGTTCGCATGCTTCGCGATCGTCTCGGCGTACCTGCGGGTGAGCGCGAGGATCTCCTTCGCCGCGATCTGGATGTCGCTGGGCTGGCCGCTCGACTGCGCGTGCCCCTGGTGGATCATCATCTTCGAGTTCGGCAGGGCGAAGCGCTTTCCGGCGGCGCCGCCGGCCAGGATGAGCGCCCCGGCCGACATCGCCATGCCGACGCAGTACGTCTGGACGTCCGGCTTCACGAACTGCATCGCGTCGTAGATCGCGAACCCGGCATACGCGTCGCCGCCGGGCGAGTTCACGTAGAGCCGGATGTCCGAGTCCGGGTCCTCGGCCTCGAGGAAGAGGAGCTGGGCGACGATCAGATTCGCGGAGGCGTCCGCGACCGGCGTGCCGAGGAAGACGATCCGCTCGCGGAGGAGCCGGGAGAAGATG
>JBEQUF010000325.1:0-15357 GCA_040349295.1 Actinomycetota bacterium
ACGTGTACGCGGCGAGCGGCTCGCGGGCGAACGCGGCGAGCTCCTCGCCGGCTGCGTCGGCGACGACGACGGCGACGACCTCCTCGCCGAGCCGCTCGTCGGGGACGCCGACGACCGTGGCCTCGCGCACCGCCGGGTGCTCGAGGAGCACCGCCTCGACCTCGCGCGGGTAGACGGTGTAGCCGCCGCGCAGGATCACGTCCTTCTTGCGGTCGAGCAGGAACAGGTAGCCCTCGTCGTCGAGCCGGCCGACGTCGCCGCTCTCGATCCAGCGGCCGTCGATCCCGACCAGCACCTCGCCGTCGCCGGCGATCCGGAGCGTCGTGCCGGCGACCGCCGTCCCGACCGAGCCGTCCTTCCGCGGCCGGTCGGCGTGGTTGACCGCGACGACGCCGCCGGCCTCCGTCATGCCGTAGCCCTCGAGGACGGTGACGCCGAAGCGCTCCTCGAATGCGTGCAGCGTCGCGGGCGCAAGCGGCGCCGCGCCGACGTGCGCGATCCGCAGCTGCGGTGCGCGGCCCGTCTCGTCGGACGCCGCGAGCAGCGCCGTCAGCATCGCGGGCACGCCCATGAACACGGTCACGCCCTCGCGCTCGATCGTCGCGAGCGCCGCGACCGCGTCGAACCGCTCGACGAGCGCGAGGCAGGCGCCCGCCGCGATCGACGCGTTCATGCACGCCGTCATGCCGAACACGTGCGAGAGCGGCGCCGACCCGAAGACGACGTCGTCCCCGGTCAGCCCGAGCGCGCCTACGACCGCCTCCGCGTTCGCGCGCAGCACCGTGTGCGAGAGCTCGACGCGCTTCGGCTCGCCCGTCGTGCCGGACGTGTGCAGGACGACCGCGGTCCCGGGCGACGGTGCGAAGGGCGCCCGCTGCTGCGCGAGCTCGCGCTCGCGGAGCAGCGGATTGAGCGGCACGACGACGGCGCCGCCGCGCAGCGCGCCGTGGAAGCGCGCGACGGACTCCGGCACGTTCGGGAGCGGCAGCGCGACGAGCGCCGCCTCGGGCGGCGCCGCGGCGGCGAGCGCGTCGAGCTCGCCGTAGGCGATCCGCCGCCCCTCGAACGCGAGCGCGGGGCGGTCCGGGACGCGCGCCGCAGTCTCCGCGAGCAGCGTCGCCAGGCTCACTGCTCGCGTCGGTACGTCTGCAGGCCGGGGCGGATCGACTTCTCGTCGAGGAACTGGGCGAGCCCTTGTTCGCGCCCGCGCTCGCGGTCGAGGAACTGCGACTGCTCGAGCTTCGCGTAGAGGTAGTCCTCCGCGGTGTCCCAGCTCATCGTCTGCGCGTGCTTGAACCCGAGCTTCGCCGCGCGCAGCACGACCGGGTTCTTGTCGAGCAGCTCGCGCGCGAGCGTCTCGACCTCGCCGCGCAGCTGCTCACGCGGCACGCTCCAGTTGACGAGCCGCATCTCCGCCGCCTTGCGCCCGTCGAAGGTGCGCCCGGTCATGATGTAGAGGAGCGCGTCGCGGATGCCGACCGTCTCCGCGAGCCCGCGGCTGACGAGGCTGCCGGGCGGGATGCCCCAGTTGATCTCGGAAAGGCCGAACGTCGCCTCGTCGGCGGCGATCGCCAGATCGCACGCGCAGAGCGGCGTGAAGGCGCCGCCGAAGCACCAGCCGTTGACCATCGCGATCGTCGGCTTTGCGTACGTGCGCAGCAGCCGCCATTGCCAGAGGTTCGCGTCGCGCCGGACCCGGCGTTGGACGTGCTCCGGCTGCTCGTCGACCTCGCGGAAGTACTCCTTCAGGTCCATGCCCGCCGAGAACGAGTCGCCGGCGCCGGTGAGCACGAGGACGTTGCAGTCGTCGTTCTCGTCGAGCTCGAGCAGCACCTCGACCATCTCCCGGTTCAGGGTCGGGTTCATCGCGTTGCGCTTCTCCGGCCGGTGCAGCTCGACCCACGCGATGCCCTCGTCGAGCGTGACGTGCACGGTATCCCACGACTTCACGGCGCCTCCTCGTAGTATCAGGTGGCCTGATATTACGTCAGGTCGCGGAGCGCCGCCTCGAGGAGTGCGCGCAGTTGCGTACGGTCGGCCGCCAGCAGCTCGCGCTCGACCGCGTCGACGGCTGCGTCGGCGCTGCGCAGCAGCCGCTCGCCTGCTGCAGTCAGCTCTGCCGGGCGGATGCGTCCGTGCTCGGGATCCGGGCGGCGTCGCACGAGGCGACGCTCCTCGAGCCGTTTCAGCACCTCGTTCGTCGCCTGCGGCGTGATCAGCGAGCGTCGCGCGAGCTGCGCGTTCGACAGCCCGCCTCGGGCCTGCAGGACGGAGAGCGTCGTGTACTCGGGCAGCGAGAGGCGGTGCGGCTCGAGCGCCTCGCCCAGCCGCCGGCGGAGCACGCGGTCGAGCCTGCCGACGAGGTAGCTCAGGCGAGGCTTCATCCGCCGAGCCTACGCACGGTCGAGCCGGAAGTGCTCGGGCAGCGGCGCCCCGTCGACGGCGGCCGCCAGGAGCCGGCCGATCAGCGGCATGAACTTGAACCCGTGCCCGCTGAACCCGGTGCCGACGACGATCGGCCCGCGCCGGTCGAGCACGAAGTCCTCGCTCTGCGTCATGTCGTAGAGGCAGCTCTCGCCGCTCGCGGAGCCGGCGTCGAGGCCGGGCAGCCGGCGCCGGACGTACTCGGCGTGCAGCGCCACGACCGCCGGGTCCGGCTCGAGCGACCGCGCGTCGGGATCGACCCGGTCCCGCACCGGCCAGTTGCGGCCGACCTTGACGCCGCTGCCGCCCGCCGACGGCACGACGTAGGCGTACGACCCCGGGTCGTCGTCGAAATGCTCGACGAACACCGGCAGGTGCTCGTCGTCGCCGGCGCCGGTGAAGTACGCGACGTGGGTCGAGGACGGGGCGACGTCGACCGCGATCCCGGCGGAGCCGAGGAGCCCCGGCGACCACGCGCCCGCGGTCACGACGACGCAGTCGGCGTGCACCGTGCCGTCGCCCGTGCGGATCGCGACGCCCTCGCCGTCCGCCTCGATCGCCTCGACACGCGTCCGCTCGCGAAGCACGACGCCGCCCTCGACGGCAAGGCGCACGCACGAGCGGATCGCGGCGTCCGCGGCGACGATGCCGGCGTCGGGGTGGAAGAGGAGCCGGTCGACGCCGGCGAGATCGAGCGCCGGGAAGGCGCTCGCCGCGGTCGAGCCGTCGAGCCATTCGTGCTCGACGCCGGCGGCGGCCATGGCGGCGGCCGAGGCCTCGGTTCCCGGGCCGCAGTTGAGCGCGCCCGTCGTCCGGACGAGGCGCTCGCCGGCCTCGAGCTCGAGCTCGGCCCAGGCTCCGCGGGCGTCCTGCATCAGCCGGACGTAGTGCTCCTCCGCGTAGGCGTGCCGGAAGATGCGGGTCTGTCCGCGCGACGAGCCGCGCGGGTGGCCGACCTCGAACTGCTCGAGCAGCAGTGCGCGGCGTCCGTCGCGCGCGAGCGCCCTGGCCGTCGCCGAGCCGATCGCGCCGGCGCCGACGACGGCCACCTCGACGTGCTCCGTTCCTACGCCGTCGCCGGGACGGCGTGCAACACGCGGCTCCCGCTCGGAGACGTGCTTCTGCGGGGCCGGCTCTTGTGCGGCAGCCGAAGGTCGTGTGGGAGCAGTTGGATCCAAATCGGCAAGTTTGCCTGCTGTCATCGGCCAATTCTCACATATTGGACGGACAATTGGATCCAATTTTCTTGACAGGGCTGTTTGGGGGCGATATGAACCTGCCTTCTTGTCATGCCGCACGGGGAAAGGGAGGTAGTTGGCGTGAGTGCTCATGACCATGTCGACGGGCCGCGGGAGGAGTTCGCGCACGACCTGGAGGAGATCGCAGCCGACATCGGCTACGAGCGCGCCGTCGTCGACGAGGCGGTCGCGCACGACTATTCGACGAGCTCGAGCGGCATCGTCCCACTGAGCCGCCGCCGGCCGATGTGGCACTTCGCGGCCCTCGAGCTGACGTTCGAAGCGGGCTTCGGCTTCCTGCTCCTCGGCTTCACGATCCACGACGCGGGGTTCCGGCTCGGCTCGACGCTGGCGATCCTGCTGCTCTCGTCCGGGATCTACATCGCCTACGCGACGATCGGCGGCTTCATCGGTTCGCGGACGGGGCAGACGCACTCGCTCCTGACCCGCTCGATCTTCGGCGTCGTCGGCTCGTGGATCGTCTCGACGCTGACCGCCATCTCGCTGCTCGGCTGGGTCGGCTTCCAGGCCAACTTCACGGCGCAGATCTGGGACGGGCTCTACGGCTGGGGGCATATCCTCGTGCTCGGGCTGATCCTCGCCGGGCTGATGGTGATCAACAACATCCTCGGCTTCACCGGCATCTCGGTGTTCGCGCGCTACCTCGTGACGCCGTTCTTCATCGCGTGGATCGTCTACACGATCATCAAGGGCCTCACCGAGGGCAGCGCCGTCCTCGGCGCGACGCCCAAGGCGGTCGCGCCCATGAGCTTCCTCGCGGCGGTCGGCCTCGCCGTCGGCTTCTACGTCTGGGGCAACGAGCCCGACATCTGGCGGTTCGGCAAGCCGAAGTTCGCGTGGCCGATCGCGCCGTACGTCTTCGCGTTCGTGTTCGGCCCCGTGCTGTTCGGCGTCGGCGGCTGGATCATGGCCCAGATCTCGACCGACCACGGCTTCGCCGCGTCGCTGAAGTCCGTCACCCACTACTCGCTCTTCGGCGCGCTCTGGCTGACGTTCATCATCTCCGTCCTCGGCCAGGTCTCGATCAACGACGGCAACTACTACGCCGCGATCAACGCCGGCCAGAACATGCTGGGCGGCTGGTCGAAGTGGAAGCGCGTCTACACCTGCCTCGTCATGGGCGGGGTCGGCGTGCTCGCCGCGTACATCATCCCGTACGTCATCACGAACGGCTTCGAGAAGCTCGCGTCGTTCATCTCGGTGACGCTGCCCGTCGCGACGATCATCATGGCCGTCGACCACTTCGTGCTGCCGAGGGTCGTGCGCGTGTCTCGGCCGCTGACGCAGGTGCCCGCATGGTCGGAGACGGCGCTCTTCAACTGGCCGGCACTGGCCGCGCTCCTCGTCTCGGTCGTGTTCGGCTCGTACGCGACCGGGTTGTTCTCGTTCGCGGGCGAGGACCCGACGACGTACTGGGGCCTGCCGGCCGCCGAGACGTGGGTGCTCGCGATCGTCGCCTACGTCGCGTTCGCCGCGCTCGCGAAGGCGCTCGCGGGGCCGAGCATCCGCAAGGTGATGGGCTTCCCGTCCTATCTCCTCGATGCGCAGATCCCGGACGACCAGGTGATCGATCCTGCCTCGGAGGCAGAGGACAGGCTCCCCGCCACTGCGACCGTCGCCGGAGCGACGGCCTGAGTGAGCGACAACGCTGCCGGGGACGCCGCCGTCCCCGGCAGCGCGCGCTTCAAGGCCGACGACATCGTGCTCGCGATCGAAGACGCAATCGCCTCGGGCGGCCTGAGCCCGGGGGAGCTGCTGCGTCAGGAGCAGCTCGCCGAGGAGTTCGGCGTCAGCCGCACGCCGATCCGCGAGGCACTGCGGCGGCTGGAGCAGCGTGGGCTCGTCACGGTCGTGTCGAACCGCAGCGCGCGCGTGCGCGAGCTGTCGCGCGTCGATCTGCGTGAGGCGTTCCTCGTGCGGGCGGAGCTCGAGGCGCGCGCGGCCGAGCTCGCCGCGACCGCGATGACGGACGCCCAGCGCAGCGAGCTGCGTGCGATCGCCGACGCCGGTGCACGCGTCGCGGATGAGGTCGCCGCGTCGCCGTCGACGGCGAGGCTGCGTGTGCTGCTGGCCGAGTTCGTGCAGCTCAACGACCGGTTCCACGACCTCGTGCTCGACGCCGCAGGCGTGAAGCTGCTGCAGGATCTCTCGGAGCGCCACCGGCGGTCGTTCTCCGGCCACCTGCTCAAGGCCTGGAACGGCGAGATCGAGGCGCTGTTCATGACGACCGTGCAGCAGCACGAGATCCTCTGCGTCCTGCTCGAGTCCGGCAGCGCCACCGCTGCGAGGGCTGCGATGCACGCGCACATCATCTCGTCGCACCGGCTGCTCGACCTGGCGCTCTTTGGCGACACCGCTCTTTCCCAGTACCCGGAGTCCGAGGCGACGGAGGAAGCCCAGTGAGCTCGACCTATGCAAGCGGCAACGACGGCGTGACGCGCATCGGCGTCGACGTCGGTGGCACGTTCACCGACCTGATCCTGTACGACGGCCGTTCGGGGGAGGTGCGAGTCGCGAAGGAGCCGACGACGCCCGGCGCGCCCGAGTCCGGCGTCGCGAGCGCGACGCGCAGCGGCGTGCCGGCCGAGGAGCTCGGCATCGCCGACTACTTCCTGCACGGCACGACCGTCGGGCTCAACGCGCTGCTCGAGCGTCGCGGCGCGACCGTCGGGCTGCTCGCGACGCGCGGGTTCCGCGACACGCTCGAGCTCCGGCGCGGCGACGCCGACGAGCCCTACAACCTCTTCTGGCGCCAGCCGGTACCGCTCGTGCCCCGCAGCCTGCGGGTGCCGATCACCGAGCGCATGCGCGCGGACGGCGAGGTGCACGTCGAGCTCGACCCGGAGGACGTCCGCGACGCGGCACGCTTCTTCGCCGACGAGGGCGTCGAGTGCGTCGCCGTCGTCTACATGAACGCGTACGTCAACCCGGCGCACGAGCTCGAGACGGAGCGCATCCTCCGCGAGGCCGGGTACACCGGGCCGATCTCGCTGTCGCACCGGGTGTCGGGGGAGTTCCGCGAGTACGAGCGCACGTGCACGACCGTCCTCGACGCGTACGTGCGGCCGCGCATGTCGCGGTACCTGCAGCGGCTCGAGACCGACCTGCGCGACGCGGGCTTCAACGGCTCGCTGCTCGTCACCCGTTCCGGCGGCGGCTCGATGCGCTTCGACGAGGCGGAGGACCGTCCGTTCGAGACGATCCTCTCGGGCCCGGTCGCGGGCGCGGAGGGGGCGGCCGAGCTCGCGCGCGACCTCGGGCTCGACAGCGTCATCACCGCCGACGTCGGCGGCACGAGCTTCGACACGTGCCTGATCACGGACGGCCGGCCGCAGGTGATGTACCAGGGCAAGATCATCGGCCTCCCGGTGCAGAGCGCCTGGGTCGACGTCCGTTCGATCGGCGCCGGCGGCGGCTCGATCGCGCACGTCGACGTCGGCGGCCTCCTGCGCGTCGGACCGCAGAGCGCGGGCGCCGACCCGGGCCCGGCCTGCTACGGGAAGGGCGGGACGAAGCCGACCGTCACCGACGCCGCCTGCGTCCTCGGCATGCTCGGCGAGGGACGCCTGGCGAGCGGGATCACGCTCGACGTGGACGCCGCACGCACAGCGCTCGAGCCGCTCGCCGAGGAGCTGTCGATGACGATCGAGGAGCTCGCGAAGGGGATCATCACGATCGCGAACGCGGCGATGGCGGACGCGATCCGGTCGATCACCGTCGAGCAGGGGCAGGATCCGCGCCGCGCGTGGGTGATGGCATTCGGCGGGGCAGGGCCGCTCTTCGCAGGCCTGCTCGCACGCGAGCTGGAGGTCACGGGGCTCGTCGTCCCGCCGTACGCGGGGAACTTCTCCGCGTGGGGCCTGCTCGGCGCCGACCTCACGCAGACGGTTGCGAAGACGCGGATCATGCGGCTCGACGACGACGCCGTCGCGGTCGCGAACGAGCTGCTCGCCGGGCTCTTCGCGGAGCTGGCGGACCGCACGGGGCGCTCGGCCGGCGAGCACGTGCAGGAGATCGGCTTCGACATGCGCTACGCCGGCCAGGAGCACTCGCTCACGGTCGACATCGCCTGCGACGGCGGCCAGATCGGCTGGTCGACCGACGAGATCGCCGCCGCGTTCACCCGTGAGTACGCGCGGACGTTCGCGCACGAGATGGACGAGGACATCCAGATCGTCTCCGTCCGCGCGTCGGTCCGGACGCCGCTGCCGCGGCTCGAGCAGAAGGTCGCTTCGGGCGCCGCGGCGGCGGACGAGCCGGCGCGCACGTTCGAGGCCTATTCCTTCACCCGCGACGAGTGGCTGCCGTTCCGGCTCGTCGATCGCGCCTCGCTCGACCCGGGCGCCGAGATCGCAGGCCCGGCGATCGTGCTCGAGGCGACTGCGACCACCTATCTCGACGCCGGCTTCGACGGCGTCGTCGACCCCTCCGGTTCCCTACTCGTCAAGGAGCGCGCATGAGCGAGACCGTGATCTACCGCGGTGCGACCACCCCGTCGACCGCAGGTGCGGAGGCGGACCCCGTCACGACGGAGGTCATCCGCCACGGTCTCAACTCGGCCGCGGACCAGATGAAGCGTGCGCTCATCCGCACCGCGTTCTCGCCCGTCATCTACGAGATGCTCGACTTCGTGACGGCGATCTACGACCGCGACGTCCGTCTGCTCGCGCAGGCGCAGAGCCTGCCGATCTTCATGGGGACGATGAACTTCGCCGTCCAGGCGGCGATCGACGCCGTCGGCGGCGAGTCGGAGCTCGAGCCCGGCGACATCGTCTTCTACAACTGGCCGTACGGCACGGGCTCGCATCCGAACGACCTCACCGTCGTCATGCCCGTCTTCCTGCGCGACGAGGAGCTGATCGGCTACACGACGGTCAAGGGCCACTGGCTCGACATCGGCGGCAAGGATCCGTACTCGACCGACACGGTCGACGTGTACCAGGAGGGGACGATCTTCCCCGGGGTCAAGCTGTACAGCCGCGGCGAGCTCGTCAAGGACATCTGGAAGATGGCGATGGCGAACTCGCGCCTGCCGAAGATGGTGTCGGGCGACATCAACGCCGAGGTCGTCGCCGTGCGCACCGGGACGAACGCGTTCCTGCGCGTCGTCGAGCGGTACGGCGTCGAGACGTTCGGCGCGTGCGTCGAGCGGATGTTCGACCACGGCGAGGCGATCGTCCGGAGCTACTTCGAGCAGATCCCCGACGGCCGCTACGTCGCGACGGGCGAGATGGACTCGAACGGGCTCGACGACGAGCCGGTGCCGTTCGAGGTCGCGATCGAGGTGGAGGGATCCACGGTCCGCGTCGACTACTCGAACGCGCCGGACGCGTCGGCCGGGCCGATCAACTGCCCGCTGCCGTGCACCGTCTCGTCGAGCCGCATCGCCATCCTCAACCTCGCCGGCGGCGGCGACTTCCCGAACGAGGGGCACTTCCGGCCGCTCGAGGTGGTCACGCGGCCCGGCTCGATGTTTCATCCCAACCCGCCATCGCCCGTGTTCCTCTTCGGCTGGTCGGCGATGCAGGCGATCGAGGTCGTCTACCGCGCGATCGCCGAGGTGCTGCCCGAGGCGGTGCCCGCCTGCAGCGGCGGCGACATCCAGTGGTTCGTCTGGTGGGGGAACAGGGAGGCGACCGGCGAGCCGTGGGCCGACGGCTGCGTCCTGCCCGTCGGGAAGGGCGGGCACGCCCGCGGCGACGGGGCCAACGGCCTCATCCACCTGATCGAGGCCGCGACGCGGGTGACGCCGTCGGAGGTGTGGGAGGCGAAGAACCCGTTCCTGCTCGAGCGCGCCGAGCTCGCCGCCGACTCGGGCGGCGCCGGCGAGCATCGCGGCGGCCTCGGCGTCGACTACTTCTTCGAGATCCTCGAGGACCAGTGGCTGACGTCGACGTCCGAGCGGACGAAGAACGCGCCGTGGGGCATCGCCGGCGGTCTCGAGGCGCGCCCGAACTCTGTCGCGCTCCGCTATCCCGACGGGACGCGCAAGGAGTTCGACAAGATCACGCGCCTGAAGATGCCGAAGGGCTCCGTGCTCGAGGTACGGACCGGCGGCGGCGGCGGCTACGGCGATCCCGCCCGTCGCCGTGTCGAGGACGTGCGCGCCGACCTCCGGGACGGGTACATCACGGAGGAGCACGCGCGCCGGCACTACCCGCAGGCGTTCGAGTAGTCGGCTCCTAGACTCACACCGGTGCATCCCAAAGCCGACGAGATCGTCGAGACGGTCCAGAGCGACATCCTGGCGGGACGCCTCCCGCCGGGCTACCTGCTGCGGCAGGAGCAGCTCGCGCGCGGCTTCCGCGTCAGCAGGACGCCGGTGCGCGAGGCGCTCAAGCGGCTCGACGCGGCGGGCCTCGTCGCGCTCATCCCGCACCGGGGCGCGCGCGTCCGCGACCTGACGGTCGACGACGTCCGCGAGTCGTACATCGTGCGCGCGGAGCTCGAGGGCCTCGCGGCCGAGCTCGCCGCCGACCTCGCCACGAGCGAGCAGCAGAAGCGTCTCGGCGAGGCGGACAAGGAGTACGCACGGCTGAGCACGGAGTTCCGGCGGGCGGATGCCGACCAGCGGGCGGAGATCTTCGACGAGTGGAACACGGCGAACGACCTCTTCCACGGCATCATCCTCGAGGCGTCCGGCGTCGGGATCCTCGGCGAGCTCGTGCCGCGCCTCCGCCGTCCGATCTCGCGCGAGGCGCTGATCGCACCCGCCGAGGAGGCGGACGTCGACGAGTTCATGCGCATCAGCACCCGCCAGCACCGGACGCTGCGCGACCTGATCCAGACGCGGACGCCCGCGAGCGCACGGGCGGTGATGCGCGACCACGTGGAGCTCGCGGGGGCCTTCGCCGCGAAGCTCCTGCCGCACGACGACGACACGGGCGGTTCGATCATCCGCCGCATGTCGGATCCGTTCTACCTCCGCGGCAGCGAGCGGGCCTAGCCCCGCGGGGATCTGGCAGAGTCGCGGAGTGAAGATCCGCGCCGCAGTGCTCGAGGCGTTCGGCGCGCCGCTCGTCGTGCAGGAGGTCGAGCTCGCCGAGCCGCAGGCGGGCGAGGTGCTCGTGCGGCTCGTCGCCTGCGGCGTCTGCCACACCGACCTCTACACGGCGTCCGGCGCCGACCCGTCCGGCTACGCGCCGGCCGTGCTCGGCCACGAGGGCGCAGGCGTCGTCGAGCGTGTCGGCGACGGCGTGACGTCGGTCGCGCCCGGCGACCATGTCGTGACGCTCTTCTCGCCGCAGTGCCGCGAGTGCATCCACTGCGCCGACCCGCGCACGAACCTCTGCCTCGCGATCCGGGAGCAGCAGAACCGCGGCTACCTCTCCGACGGCACGACCCGCCTCTCGAGGGACGGCGAGGAGATCCGCCACTTCATGGGGACGTCGACGTTCGCGGAGTACACCGTCATGCCGGAGATCGCGCTCGCGAAGGTGAACGCCGAGGCGCCGCTCGACCGCGCGTGCCTCTTCGCGTGCGGGCTCTCGACGGGGCTCGGCGCGGCGATCAACACAGCGAAGGTCGAGCCCGGGACGACGTGCGTCGTCTTCGGCGCCGGCATGGTCGGGCTCGGCGCCGTCGCCGGCTGCCGGCTGCAGGGCGCCGAGCGGATTGTCTGCGTCGACCTCTCCGCCGACCGGCTCGAGCTCGCACGCGGACAGGGTGCGACCGACGTGCTCGCCGGCGGCCCGGACGCGGTCGACGCGATCCTCGAGCTGACCGGCGGCTTCGGCGCCGACTACACGTTCGAGGCGACGGGCAGCGTCGCGGTGATGCGCCAGGCGGTCGAGTCGGCGCGCATGGGGTGGGGGCTCGCGACGATGTGCGGCGTCGCCGGCAAGGGTGAGACGCTCGAGGTCGTCCCGCGCTACCTGATCACCGGGCGCCGAGTCGCCGGGTCGTCGTTCGGCGGCGTCAAGGGTCGCGACGGCGTGCCGCAGCTCGTCGAGCGCTGGCTCGCCGGCGAGATCGACGTCGAGCCGTTCGTCTCGCACACGCTGACGCTCGACGAGGTCAATCGCGGCTTCGAGCTGATGGAGCAGCAGGCCGGCATCCGCAGCGTCATCCGCTTCGAGGACTGAGGAGGTGAGCGCGTTGAGCCGGCGCTGAGCGACTTCGTGCCCTGCCGTCCGGTCGGGACGGCGCGTTCATTCCTCGAAGCGAAGGGATCGGTGTGGAGATGGAGATCGGAGGTGTGCTCGACGCGACCCGTGAGGTCGCGGCGGGCGTGATCGCGGAGCGGGCGGCGACCGTCGACCGCGAGCGGACGTATCCCGCGGAGAACCTGCGGGCGCTCGGCGAGGCCGGCGCGCTCGGGCTCGTCGTGCCGGCCGAGCGGGGCGGTGCGGGCGGCGGCCTCGCGGCGCTCGCCGAGGCGTGCGAGGCAGTCGGCGCCGCGTGCGCGTCGACCGGAATGGTGTTCCTGATGCACGAGGTGACGGCCGCGACGATCGCGCTCGGCGGCGGCGAGCGTGCGGCGGGGCTGCTGCCGAAGCTCGCGAGCGGCGACGCGATCGGCACGCTCGCGTTCAGCGAGCGGGGGACGGGCGCGCATTTCTACAGCCCCGAGCTGAAGGCGGAGCGCACGAACGGCTCGGTGACGATCAGCGGGCGCAAGAGCTTCGTCACGTCGGGTGGTCACGCCGACACCTATCTCGTGCTCGTGCAGGGCGAGGCGGAGGGGACGGCCGACGCGTTCCTCGTCGACGGCGACGACGGCGCGGTCGAGTTCGACGGCACGTGGGCCGGCCTCGGCATGGCGGGCAACTCGAGCGTCGCGATGGAGCTCTCCGGCGTGCAGGTCACGGACGGCGACCGCATCGGCGCGGCCGGCGCGGCGACCGAGCTCGTGTTCGGCGTCGTCGCGCCGTTCTTCCTCGTCGGTCTCTCGGCGGTGAACGTCGGCATCGCGAGCGCGGCGGCGAAGGCGGCGACCGACCACGCGGCGAACCGCCGCTACCCGGACGGCTCGTCGCTCGCCGAGGTGCAGTACGTGCAGCACCTGATCGCCGACATGGACCTCGCGACGCGGCAGGCGCGCCTGCTCGTGCAGAGCGCGGCCGCGCTCGGCGATGCGGGCGACGAGTCGGCCCTCGTCGCGATCATGGAGGCGAAGGTCGCGTCGACCGAGGCGGCGGTCGCGGTGACGCAGAAGGCGCTCGAGGCGACCGGCGGCCAGGGCTACGGCCCGTCGCTGCCGATCGAGCGGCATCTGCGCGACGCCCGCGCGGGCTCGGTGATGGCACCGACGAACGCGGTGCTCCGCAACTGGATCGGCAAGGCGCTCGCGGGGCTTCCGGTCCCGTGATCAGCGTCGGAGCAGTCGCCTACCACCCGCGGATCGTCACCATCTGGGAGCGCTTCCGCGAGTACTTCGCCGACGCCGGCGTGCCGACCGACTACGTCCTCTACTCGAACTACGAGCGGCTCGTCGACGCGCTGCTCGACGAGGAGGTCGACATCGCGTGGAACACGAACACCGCGTACGTCGCGGCGGAGGCGCGGATCGGCGGCGACGCACAGCTGCTCGGGATGCGCGACGTCGACGCCGAGTTTCGCACGGTGGTCGCGGTGCGGCGCGGCGAGTCGTTCGACGAGCTCGCCGAGCTCGCGGGCAAACGCCTCGCGCTCGGCAGCCGCGACTCCGGCCACGCGGCGATCCTGCCGCTGCACTGGGTGCGGGAGGCAGGTGCCGACCCGCAGCTCGTCCGCTTCGACACCGACCTCGGCAAGCACGGCGACACGGGCGACTCCGAGGTTCGGGTCGTCGAGGCGGTGGCGCGCGGCGACGCCGACGCGGGCGCGCTCGGCGACGCGACGTGGGTCGCGCTGCGCGCGGAGGGCCATCCGGCCGTGGCGGGGCTCGAGCTCGCGTGGCGCAGCCCGGTCTACTACCACTGCAACTTCACGGCGCTCCCGGGCTTCGACGGCGCGGCGTGGAGCGAGGCGCTGCTCGCGATGTCCTACGACGACCCGACGCTGCGTCCGGCAATGGATCTCGAAGGCGTGAAGCGCTGGCTCCCGGCCGACAAGACCGGCTACGCCACGCTCGCGAAGGCGATGCACGAATGAACCGGCGGTGCGAGGCGGGCACGCTCGAGCTCGGTGCCGGGCTCGAGGTGCTCGTCTCCGCGTCGCTCGCGACGTTGCATGACGGCGACCTGCTCGACGTCGTCGTCGACTCGCGTTCGGGCTCGCTCGAGCTGCCGGCGTGGGCGCGGCGTGCCGGGCACGAGGTGGTCGACGAGCTGCGGGAGGGCGACGCGTACGTCGTCACGCTGCGCGCACGACCCGCGGCGCCGTTCGCGACGGGGCCGGCGCTCGACGCGGCCGCGTTCCCGACGAGCGAGCTGCGCCGTCTTGCCGGGCCGGAGCCCGCCGAGGCGGCCCGGGACGCGGGCCTCTTCCCGCTCGGCGCGCTACCCGAGCCGGTGCAGCCGCGGTACGACTGGGCGCTCTCGAGCCGCGACCGCATCTGGACCGACAAGCTCGCGAGCCTCGCCGACCGGGCGGCGCGCGCGCAGTGGGACGCCACGCGCGACGTCCCGTGGGAGGCGGTCGCCGGTCTGCGCCCCGACGTCGAGCGCGGGGTCGCGCAGGTCATGACGTACATCGCCCAGAACGAGTACGCCGCCTACTACGTCCCCGCGCGCTATCTCGCGCAGGTCAACCCGGAATACGTCGAGGTGCTGATGTGGCTCGCGAGCCACGTCCACGACGAGGCGCGCCACGTCGAGGTGTTCACGAAGCGCGCGCTCGCGGGCGGACAGCGCGCGCACGCGCTCGCGGCGACGGAGCTGTCGCTGCAGACGCTGCTCGACGAGCGCGACTTCAGCGCCGCGGCGCTGCTGCTGAACGTGCTCGGCGAGGGGACGTTCCTCGACCTGCTCGCGTTCGTCGCCAACGTCGCGCCCGACGCCGCGACCGCGACCGCCGCACGGCTCGCCCACCGCGACGAGCGCCGGCACGTGCAGTTCGGGATCGCGCACATCCGCCACCGGCTCGCGCACGACCCCGACGAGCTGCAGCGCCTCGTCGCCGCGGTCGAGGAGCGCGCGGCGAAGCTCGTCAGCCTCGACGGGCTCAGCCCGGTCGTCGGCGAGTCGCTCGTCCTGCTGGCGGCGCGGTCCGCGCAGCCGGCCGACGTCGGCGAGGCGGGGCGCGCCGTGCGCGACCTGCTCGGCCGGATGAACCGCAACCGCGTGCGCCGTCTCCGCGCAGCGGGCTTCGACCGCGCGACCGCGCAGCGGCTCTCCGAGCTGCATACGCCGAACCTGATGTAGACCGGGCTAGCGCTGCTCGGGGAGCGCCTGCAGGCCCGCGCGGACGAACGCGATGATCGGGTCGATCGCGTCGGCGATGTCCGCCGGCGCCGGCGTCGACGGCCAGCGCTCCTGGCGCTCGAGCGTCTCGAGCGCGGCGGTCAGCGACGCGGCGGCGACCTGCGGCTGCAGATCGTCGGGCCCGACGCCGAGATCCTGTGCGATCGCACCTGCGAGCAGATCTCGCAGAGCCGCGATCCGCGCGCGCTGGTGGCTCGCGAGCGTCTCGTCGGCCGCGATGAGCTTGCTCAGTCGCTTGTCGAGCTCGGTCTTCTGATGGGCGGAGGTGACGATGAAGTCGCGGAGCGTCGTCAGCGCGTCGGTGCCGGCGGGCCGGGTCGCGAGCGCTT
>JBEQUF010000362.1:0-4488 GCA_040349295.1 Actinomycetota bacterium
GCAGCACCACCGCGGCGCTGTCGGCGGCGGGGACGGCGGCTGCGACCGTTGCCTCGACGAGCGGTCGAACCGCGACCGGGCCGACGTCGAGCGACTCCCGGCCGGACTGCACGCGCGAGACGAAGAGCAGGTCTTCGACGAGGCGATGGAGCCGCCCGGTGTTCCGCTTGACGACCTCGAGGAACTCACGCGCCGTCTCGGGCTCCGTGTCGTCGGCGAGCGCGAGCTCGAGATAGCCCATGATCGAAGTGAGCGGCGTGCGGAGGTCGTGGGAGACGACCGAGATCAGCTCGTCCTTCAGCCGGTTCTGCTCGCACAGCTCGGTCTGTGCACCCTCGAGGCCGCGGACGACGAAGGTCATCCGGGCGAGCGCGAGGAAGAGCAGGAGCGCGAGCGCCCAGTAGGCGGTGCGCGAGTCGGCCCAGTGCAGCCCGACGACGAGCACGACGCCGAGGACGATGTAGACGCGCATGTATCGCATGGTGAAAGTGTCGGCGCGAATCCGGGTGTGGCCATCCGCGAGGTTGCGTACCCCATCCCTCGTAAGCGCTACGGATCGTCTCCCCTAGATCGGTGAGGCACACACCTCGAGCGTCCGCGCGAGCGCTGCTTCGAGCGCCTCCGGCGCGAACGGCTTCGGCAGGAAGGAGACCGGACCCCGGCCGATCAGGCCGAGCTCGAACGGGAGCGGGCCCATGCAGACGACGGGCAGGTCGGGGAAGAGGGCCCGGACGAGTCGCACGTGCTCCGCCGACATCGTGGAGACGGGATCGACGAGCAGCGCGTCGGCGCGGGCCGGAACGGCGCCGCCGCGCTCGAGCACGACCGCCTCGTGCCCCTGGCGCTCGACGAGCGTCGTCAGCAGCCGCCGCACGTCGCGTTCCACCTCGCTGATCAGGATGCTCGCCACTGTCCGACTATCGGCGCAGCGCGGAGGAGACCGGGTGCTCCTTCGTATGCGTTCAGGATGAACGGATGCGGCCGCGGACCTCGCCGAGCTCGACGCTCGCCGAACGGCCGCGGAGGACGACCTCGTCGCCGTCCTCGAGGAAGCGCTCGTTGCGCCAGAGCTCGATCAGCGAGCCCTCGCTGCCGGGTTCGGCGCCGGAGATCGTCCCCGAGGCCATCAGGTCGCCCGTGCGGAGCGTCGCGCCGTTCGACGTCGCGTGTGCGAGCTGCTGCGGCATCGTCCAGTAGAGGCCCCGCGCGTTGCCGCGGGAGATCGTCTCGCCGTTGAGCTCGATCTCGAGCGCGACGTCGAGCGCCCAGTCGCGGCCGCCGGCGAGGTGCGGCAGCGGCGGCGGCTCCTGCACGGGCGCCGCCACGCGCGCGTCGTCGAGGAGCGCGAGCGGCGTCACCCACGCCGAGATCGAGGTCTGGAACGACTTGCCGAGGAACGGCCCGAGCGGCTGGTACTCCCACGCCTGGATGTCGCGCGCGCTCCAGTCGTTCACGAGCACGACCCCGAAGACGTGCCGTGCGAAGTCCTCCGTCGCGAGCACCTGTCCGGGCTCGGTCGGGACGCCGACCACGAACCCGAGCTCGAGCTCGACGTCGAGCCGGCGTGTCGGCGCGTAGACGGGCTCGCCGCCGTCGGCGAGCTGCCCGCTCGGCCGGCGCACGTCGGTGCCGCTGACGACGACCGTGCCCGAGCGTCCGTGGTAGCCGACCGGCAACCGACGCCAGTTCGGCAGGAGCGGATCGGCGCCGGGCCGGAAGAGCCGGCCGAGGTTCGTCGCGTGCTCGAGCGACGAGTAGAAGTCGACGTAGTCGGCGACCGCGAACGGGAGCAGCAGCGACGGTGCGCTCGTGCGGGGCCCGTCATACGTCCGCGCGGCCTCGATCGCGCCCTCCCACCCAGCAGGGCCGAGCGCGAGCAGCGGGTTCAGCACCGGCTCCGCGAAGACGTCGCCGAGCCCGTGCAGCTCGACCGCGTCGCCGCCGTCGCGCCAGACGAGACCGTTCGGGCCTGCGCCGAAGCTCACGGCGCAGGAGGCTACACGGTGACGAGCGCTAGACTGCCCGCGGGTCGGGCCCCGCGCAGTGGGAGCGTGCGAACCGCGTCAGGTCCGGGAGGAAGCAGCGCTAAGTACTGCCTCTCAGGTGCGCGGTACGCCCGACCCTTTATCGTCTCGCTGTGCTGCGCTGGATCGCGCTCGGTGCCGTGCTTCTCGCGTGGGCCCTGCCGATGCAGAGCGTCGGCTGCAACCAGAACGCGCACTACGCCGCGACGCGCTCGTTCGCGCAGGGGCGTCCCGACGTCGACCGCTACGCGCAGCAGACGTGCGACCTCGTGCAGCGGAACGGCCACTACTACGCGGCGAAGGGGCCGCTGATGGATCTCTGGTCCGCGCCGTGGTACCTCGTGCTGCACGCCGTGCACGCGGTACCGGCCGACGCGAGCGCCGGCCTTCGCTACCCGGCGGCGATGGTCGCGGTGCCGTTGCGTGCGATCTGGCAGATGGGACTGTGGGCGGTCGTCCTCCCCGGGGCGGCGCTGCTCCTCCTCCTCCGCCGCGCGGCCGACACGATCGAGCCCGGCACCGGCGTCGCCGTGGCGGTCGTGTTCGGGCTCGGCACGCTCGCGTTCCCGTTCGGCACGCTCCTGTTCGCGCACGTCCCCGCCGCGCTCCTCGGGTTCGCCGCCTTCTGGCTGCTGTTCACGCGCCGGAGCCCGCTGCTCGCGGGCGTCTGCGCCGGGCTCGCCGTCTCGACCGACCTGCCGCTCGTCGTCGTCGCCGGCGCGCTCCTCGTCTACGCCTGGCGGCGCGCGGCGCTCTACGCGCTCGGTGCCGTGGCCGGCTGCGCGCCGCTCTTCGCGTTCGGCCTGTGGGCCTTCCACGACCCGTTCCGGCTCGCGTACTCGGGCGCCGCGATCGATCCCGGCGCCGGCGGGGCCGAGCAGGCGCCCGTGCACGGGCTCTTCTACACGCTCACGTCGCCGCATCCGCACATCGCCGTCGAGATCCTCCTGACGAAGCGCGGCCTGCTCGTCCTCTCGCCGGTGCTCGCGGCATCCACCGTGGGGATCCTGCTCCTCTGGCGCCGCGGGCTGCGGCGCGAGTCGGCGCTGATCGGCGGCCTTGCCGTCGCCGAGCTCGTCTGGCATGCGTTCCGCCCGTCGTACGAGCTCGCCCTCGGCGGCTGGGTGCCCGGCCCGCGCTTCCTCGTGCCGCTGCTGCCGTTCCTCTGCTTCGCGCTCGCGCCGGTCGTCCGCCGTGCGCCGGCGACGTTCGGGGCGCTCGCGGCGATCTCGATCGCCGCGATGACCGTCGCGGTCAGCGCCGAGCCGCTGCTGCCCGACGACGACACGCATCGCTGGATCGCCCGCATCGAGGACGGGAACTTCGCCAACACGATCGTCTCGCGCGCCGGTGTAGGGCACGGCTGGCTCGGCATCCTGCCGCTCTTCGCGGCGGTGCTCGTCGCGGTCGCGGCCGCCGTCGCCTCGACGCGGTTCGCGCCGCGAGACCTGGCGACCGCCGCGGCGGCGGTGGCGGCCTGGCTCGTGCTCCAGACCGGCGCCCCGAAGCTCCTGCGGGTGGACGACCTGAGCCGGTCGAGCTGGGGCGCGCTCGCCGCGCTCCTGCTGGCCCTACTCGCGATCTGGGCGGTCGCCCGTCTCGACCTGCCCGTGCTCGTCCTGCTCGCCCCGCTGGCGGTGCCGTCCTTCGATCGGCACACGAAATGGGCCCTCCTGCTCGCGGTCGGGTTGGTCCTGCTTGAATCGACTCGGTGGCTGCGCTCTACCGGAAGTACCGTCCCCAGACCTTCGACGACGTCGTGGGTCAGGAGGCGGTCGTCCGGACGCTGAAGAACGCGGTTGCGAACGACCAGATCCGGCAGGCGTATCTCTTCGCCGGCCCCCGCGGGACCGGCAAGACGTCGATGGCGCGGATCCTCGCGAAGTCGCTCAACTGCACGCACGGCCCGACGCCGACGCCGGACGGCACGTGCCACGCCTGCCTCGCGATCGCCGCCGGCACGTCGCTCGACGTGATCGAGATGGATGCGGCGTCGCAGCGCGGCATCGACGACATCCGCGACATCCGCGACCGCGTCGTGCTGCAGCCGGTCGAAGGCCGCTACAAGGTCTACATCCTCGACGAGGCGCACCAGCTCACCGACGCGGCGTGGAACGCGCTGCTGAAGCTGATCGAGGAGCCGCCGCCGCATCTCGTCTTCGTCTTCTGCACGACGGCTCTGTCGAAGGTGCTGCCGACGGTGCGGTCGCGCTGCCAGACGTTCGTCTTCCAGCGCCCGCGCCTGCAGGAGCTGCTGACCGTGCTGCGCGCCGTCGCCGACGCCGAGAAGATCGACGTCCCCGACCAGGCGCTCGCACTCGTCGCGCGTGCAGCGCGCGGCGCCTATCGCGACGCGCTGTCCTCGCTCGACCAGCTCGCGGCTGCGACCGGCAGCACGATCACCGTGCAGGACGTCCTGCAGCTGCTCGGCACGGTCGAGGAGGAGGCGCTTTTCCGGCTCTGC
>JBEQUF010000376.1:0-4361 GCA_040349295.1 Actinomycetota bacterium
AGGGAAACGCCGAGCACGTCGCGCGCGCGGAGCACCCACGGCACGTACGCGATGTCGGCGAGCCCGTATGCGTCACCCGTCAGATACGGCTGCCGCTCGAGCGCGGCGTCGAGCTTGGCGAGCTGCGTGTCGAACAGCTCCGCCGCACCCTCCTCGCCACGGCGCAGCGCGTAGTAGGGCGCCGTGAAGTCGTCGTGCCGGTAGATCCGCACCCGGGCGGCGGCCCGCTCCGCCGGATCCTCGGGCAGGAGCGGCGGCTCCGGGTAGCGCTCCTCGAGGTACTCCATGATCACGCTCGACTCGGGGAGGATCCACGCGTCCTCCTCGAGCACCGGCACGCGGCCGGTCTCGTTCTTCTCGTAGATCCACGCAGGCCGGTCGGCGAGGTCGATCGCGACGACCTCGTGCTCCACCCCCTTCTCTGCCAGCGCGATCCGCGCGCGGGCGCAATAGGGACAGCGGTCGGCGTCGTACAAGGTCAGCATCAGACGGTCACCCCCAGGACGTCGGCGATCTGGCGATACAGCTCTTCGGCAGGCGGGAGGTCGGACGGCGACGCAGCCGTGCGCGCGACGGCGCGCACGCGCGCAGGGTCCGCGTTCGTCAGCCGCGCGACGACCGTCGGGTTCGCGCCGAGCGCCATCACGTCGCCGGGCGGCAGCGGCCCGAAATACTCGGGAACGGAGAGATACTCGTCGACCATCGAGCCGCGGTCGAACAGGATGTAGCGGACGACGGCGCCTGCCTCGAGGCTGAGCGCGAGCGTCACACCCGTCGTATAGGAGAGCTCGCGCGCGAGGCTCCGCAGCTCGTCCGGGTGCGCCTCGACGCGCGTCCACCCGTTGCCGAGCACGACCTCCGGCTCGCGGTGCAGCGCCTTCGAAGCGTTGCGACGGACGAGCTCCGCATCGTCGTTCTGCACGTGCACGGCGCCGACGGTCGGCGCATCCGAGACACGAGCGCCGACCTCGAGCGCGAGGATCCGCTCGACCGTGTGGAAGCCGAGCCGCTCGTAGAGCCTGCGCGCGCCCGCGTTCGACTCGAGCACCTCGAGCTCGAGCACGCCGTCGGGGCCGACGTGCTCGGCCGCAGCGCGGACGAGCTCCGTGCCGAGCCCCCGGTCTCGCGCCTCGGGCCGGACGTAGACGACGTCGACGAACCAGACGCGTGCGCCGCGCTTCGTCAGCGCCACGACGCCGGAGTCGTCCGCCAGCAGCGCGACGTCGGGCGCGAAGTCGTCCTCGTCGTCCTCGCGCCATGGCGCGTCCGGCACCTCGGCGTTGAAGGCATGCCACAGCTCCTGGACGAGCGCCTGGTCGGCTTCGGTGGCGACGCGGATCACGGGACGCGTTGGGTGAGCAAGAGGTAGTGGGCGCTCAGATTCTCGAAAGGATGGAAGCGCGGCTGCGCTTCCCTGACCTCGAGGCCACGATAGAGATCCGCCACCGCCTTACGGAGCGCCAGGTCGCCCCACGGCCACGCGTTCGGACGGGCGAGGTGGCGGGCCAGGAACCATTCCGCCGTCCACTCGCCCAAGCCGCGCTGCGCCACGATCCGCGCCCGTACCTCGTCGTCGGGCAGCTCGCGCAGCGCGTCGAGATCGAGGTCGCTGCGGGCGAGGCCGAGCACGTACTCCTCCTTCCGGCGCGAGAAGCCGAGCGCGACGAGATCGCCCTCGCCGGCGGCCGCGACCGCCTCCCGGCGCGGGAACGCCCACGCGACCTCGTGCTCGACGCCGTAGCGCTCGACGAAGCGGTTGCGGATCGCCGTCGCGCTGAAGAGCGAGACCTGCTGGGCGGTGATCGCGCCGACGAGCATCTCCCATGCATCCGGCACGAGCGGCGGCCGGAAGCCGCGCAGGCGGACGACGGCGTCGCGCAGCACCTCGTCCCGCGCCGCCCAGGCGTAGAAGGCGTCGAGGTCGAAGGCGAAGCCGAGGAGCTGCGAGACGTCGGCGGCGGGCGAGACGTCGACGCCGCCCTCCGCCGCCTCGATCCGCACCTCGACGCCGCCGAGGACGCGGTGCAGCCCGCCTTCGTGCCAGACGGCGGCGCGGTCGACCCCGAACGCCCGGAAGCGCTCGGTCGAGAGCGCGAAGTCGTACGGCCCGGGCACGGCGACGAACGCCATGCCCGGACCGTACTCGCGGCTCAGCCGTTCAGCCCGCCGAGGGCCCCGGCCGCGGCGTCGAGGCTGGACTCGTCGCTGCTCGGAGCCGGAGCCGGCGACCCGAGGTTGGCGATCACCTTCTGCAGCTTCGCGTCGACCTTCGCGAGCGCCGTGCACTTCTTGTCGGTGCTCGTGGACGTGCAGCCGAGCTGCGTCAGCTTCGCCTGGACGTTCTTGTCCGCCGTCGTCAGGCGGTCGACGAGCTTCTGCGTCAGCTGGGTGCAGGCGCTGCTCGTCTTGTCGTGGCAGGCGACCCGGTAGCGCAGGCGGACGAGCTGCAGGCGCAGCCCGAGGATCTCGAGGCGGAGCTTGGCGATCGGATGGCCCTGCTGGGTCGCCGTCGTGGTCGTGGTCGTCGTTGCCGGGGGCGGCGTCGAGTCGTCGGCGAACGCGGCGACCGGGACGGCCAGTGCGAACACGACGAGCAGGAGAGGTGCAAAGCGCTTCATGGTTCCCTCCAACGGGGATCGAGGTTGATCGGACGTCTTGCACCGTGATCCCGTTGCGTAATGCGACAACATCACGCGCGTAAGTCGCGCGTAAATCGCCGTGCCTCGTTCGAGTGAACGGCTCGGGGCGGGAGGTGTGCCCTACAGGTGCGACGTCAGCCCGGCGTCGGAGTCGGCGTCGGCGTTCTCGAACCACGAGCGCCAGTAGACGCCGTCGTCGATCTCCTGCGCGTACGCCGAGAGCTTCAGCGGGTTGAACGTGTCGCACATCACCGCGAGCTCGGTCGTCTCGTGCACGCCGATCGACTTCTCGGCGAGCCCGGGCTGCGGGCCGTGCGGCAGACCCGACGGGTGCAGCGTGATCGAGCCGACGTCGACGCCCTTCCGCGAGCCGAAGTTGCCGGAGACGTAATAGATCATCTCCTCCGACTGCAGGTTCGAGTGGTGGTACGGGATCGGCACGGCCTCCGGGTCGAAGTCGAGCTTGCGCGGACAGAACGAGCAGATGACGAAGTTCTGGCCGGCGAACGTCTGGTGCGACGGCGGCGGCTGATGGATCCGCCCCGTGATCGGCTCGAAGTCGTGGATCGAGAACGTCCACGGATAGAGGTAGCCGTCCCAGCCGACGACGTCGAACGGGTGGTAGTCGACGATGTACGTCTGGTAGCCGCCTCGCACGCGCACCTTCACCGGGAACTCGCCGGTCTCGCGCACGGTGCGCAGCTCGGTCGGCGGATGGATGTCGCGGTGGTAGTACGGCGCGCCCTCCATGATCTGCCCGTACTGGTTGCGGTAGCGCCGCGGGATCTCGATCAGCCCCGGCGTCTCGAAGACGAGGTAGCGCTGCTCGGAGCCGTCCGGGCGGAAGTGATACGTCGTGCCGCGCGGGACGACGACGTAGTCGCCGTCCGTGTACGGGACGTCGCCGAAGATCGTCTCGAGGACGCCGCTGCCCTCGTGGACGAAGATCACCTCGTCGCCCTCGCCGTTGCGGAAGAAGTAGTCCATCGACGCCGCCGGCCGGCAGAGCGAGATCTCGACGTCGCTGTTCCACATCAGCAGCCGCCGCCCGGTGATCTCGTCGCCCTCGGGCTTCGCGTCCTTCGTGTGGAAGTGCCGGTGCGCGTGCTCGTCCGGCACCCATTCCTCGTGCGCGATCGCCTCGAAGCCGCCGAGCTCCTTCACGCGGACGGGCGAGTGCAGGTGGTAGAGGATCGACTCGTTGCCGGTGAAGCCCTCGAGCCCCATCACCTCCTCCGTCAGCAGCGCCCCGTTCTCGCGGAACTGGATGTGACGCTTGCGCGGGACGTCGCCGAGGCGCTGGTAGAACGGCACGGCGCTAGGTTAACGCGAGTCCGGCCAGCCGCCTGCCGATCGCGGGCGCGAACTTGAAGCCGTGGCCGGAGCAGGGCGAGCCGACGACGACGCGGCCGCGCCGTTCCAGCACGAACGACTCGTCGGCAGTCGCGGTGTAGATGCACGACTGCGCGCCGACGGCACCTTTTGGCGGATGTGGCTCGACGACGAAGGGGTCGTGACCATCGAGCCGGTGCTCCCCGAGCTGCGGTTTACGACGTTTTCGCCTGGCCAGTGGCACATGACCGCAATCGTCGCCGACGGCACCGCCATCGCTTGGGGCGACGATTCGTCCTGGCGCCTTGGGGTGGGGGTGTTGCCGCCCCGTCCCGTGGTGGGGCCATGAGGCGCCTCACGGCGGTGGGCGCGGTCGCGTGGGTTTGGCTG
>JBEQUF010000379.1:0-2535 GCA_040349295.1 Actinomycetota bacterium
GATCGGCGTCACGGTCTGCGAGGACATGTGGCAGCCGGGGCCGCCGGCGACCGATCTCGCGCTCGCCGGCGCGGAGCTGATCGTGAACATCAGCGCATCGCCGTTCCACCTGCTGCGCGACCGCGAGCGCGAGGAGATGTTCCGCACGCGCGCCCGCGACACGTCGGCGTTCGTCGCGTTCTGCAACACGGTCGGCGGGCAGGACGAGCTGATCTTCGACGGGCACTCGCTCGTCCTCGACGACGAAGGAGCGGTGCTCGCGCGCGGCCCGGGCTTCGAGGAGGCGATGCTCTACGTCGACGTCGAGCCCGGCTCGGTCGTGCAGCGTCGCCTCAACGACGCGCGCCGGCGCGCGCTCGCCGCCGAGCGCGGCGTCTTCGGCGTGACGACGATCCACGTCGGCACGCCGCACACGCACGCGGACGCGGTCGAGCCGCCACTCGCCGAGTTCGTGGACGACCTGGAGCAGATGCGCCTCGCGCTCGAGCTCGGCCTGGTCGACTACGTGCGCAAGAACGGGTTCCGGGAGGTCGTCGTCGGCGTCTCCGGCGGCATCGACTCGGCGCTCGTCGCCGCGCTCGCGGCGGAAGCGCTCGGGCCGGACAAGGTGCACTGCGTCTCGATGCCGTCGCGCTACTCGAGCGAGGGGACGCGCGGCGACGCGCAGCGGCTCGCCGAGGCGCTCGGCTGCGACTTCCGCGAGATCGCGATCGAGCCGATGGTCGAGGACTTCGTCGCGGCGCTCTCGTCGAGCTTCGAGGGTCGCGACCCCGACCTGACCGAGGAGAACCTGCAGGCCCGCATCCGCGGCACGCTGCTGATGGCGCTCTCGAACAAGTTCGGCTGGCTGCTCGTCGCCACCGGCAACAAGTCGGAGATGTCGGTCGGCTACGCGACGCTCTACGGCGACATGGCAGGTGGGTTCGCGCTCCTGAAGGACGTGTACAAGACGGACGTGTTCCGCCTCTCGCGCTATCTCAACGAGCGCGCCGGACGCGAGCTGATCCCACAGTCGATCATCGACCGCGCGCCGAGCGCCGAGCTGCGCGCCGACCAGCTGGATGCGGACTCGCTCCCCCCGTATCCACAGCTCGACCAGGTGCTCGAGGCCTACGTCGAGCAGGACCGCACGCTCGAGGAGCTGTCGAACGACGGCTTCGATCCCGACGTCGTCACGCGTGCGGTTGCCCTCGTCGACCGTTCCGAGTACAAGCGCCGCCAGGCGCCGCCCGGCGTACGGCTGCGGCCGAAGGCGTTCGGGCGCGACCGCCGCACGCCGATCACGAACCGCTGGCGGAGCTGAGACGATGACCCAGGTGGAGCATTCGGTCGTCGAGGCGGCAGAGCGGCTGCGCGCGAACGTCGAGCGCGTCGTCGTCGGCAAGAGCGAGCAGATCGCGCTCGTGCTGTCGGCGCTCGTCTCTGGCGGGCACGTGCTGCTCGAGGACGTGCCGGGCACGGCGAAGACGATCCTCGCGCGCACGGTCGCGGGCAGCGTCGACGGCGCGTCGTTCTCGCGCGTCCAGTGCACGCCGGACCTGCAGCCGACCGACGTTACGGGGCTCTCGATCTTCGACCAGAAGTCGCGCGAGTTCGAGTTCCGGGCCGGCCCCGTGTTCGCGAACGTCGTGCTCGTCGACGAGCTGAACCGCGCGATGCCGCGCACGCAGTCGGCGCTCCTCGAGGCGATGGCCGAGCGGCAGGTGACGATCGACGGCGTCTCGCGGCCGCTGCCCGACCCGTTCCTCGTCATCGCGACCGAGAACCCGATCGACCTCGAAGGGACGTTCCCGCTGCCGGAGGCGCAGCTCGACCGCTTCGTCGTCCGCACCGCGCTCGGCTACCCGAGCGAGGCCGAGGAGATCTCGATCGTCGCCGCGCAGCGGCACGGGCATCCGCTCGAGTCGCTGCAGCCGGTGCTGACCGCGGACGAGCTGCGAGCGCTGCAGCACGCGGTCGAGGACGTCTACGTCGACGAGCTCCTGCTCGGCTGGATCGTGCGGCTCGTGCGCGCGACGCGCGGCCTCGACGGCGTCGCGATCGGCGCCTCCGTCCGCGGCAGCCTGATGCTCGAGCGCACGGCGCGTGCGTGGGCGCTGCTGCACGGCCGCGACCACGTCGTCCCGGAGGACGTCGAGTGGCTCTTCCTGCCCGTGCTCGGCCACCGGCTCGTCCCGACCGCGTCGTACGTCGCCGAGACGCGCGCGCTCGGCCGCGAGGAGCTGCTGCAGGGGATCCGCGCCCGCGCCTTCGAGCTCGCACCGCCGCCCGCCCCCGACTGGGATCGTTGACCGTGCCCGCGGTCGCGCGGCGCACCTTTCCCCTCGTGCCGCGGCGCCGCTCCGCCGGCCTCCCGTTCGGCGACCTGCCGAGCCGCCGCCGCGGCCAGGGCAGCGACATCATCGGCACGCGCCCGTACCGGCCCGGCGACGCCGTCTCGTCGATCGACTGGCTCGCCTCCGCGCGCCTGTCGTCGGCGACGGGCGGCGACGAGTTCGTCGTGCGCGAGCACGCCGCCGACGAGGCGGCGCGGGT
>JBEQUF010000313.1:0-11368 GCA_040349295.1 Actinomycetota bacterium
GCACGGCGGCTTCGAGCACGAGCTGAAGGCGATCCTGGGCAAGTGAGCGCGATCGCGATCCGCGGCGACGCGCAGGAGGTCGCGCTCGGCGAGGCGCAGGCGGTGCTGTCGCACGTCCTCGATCCCGAGAAGCGCGGCCGGCTCGGCGACCTGATCGCGGCCGTCCAGGAGGGCGAGCTCGGCGAGGACGAGGCGCAGGATCTCGAGGAGCTGCTCTCGCTCGGGCTCGAGACGGGGCGCATCCGCTCGGTCTACGGGCCGGAGGGCGAGCAGGCGGCGCTGAAGACGTACCGGCGGCTGCCGGGCGGCCGCGCGCTCGTCGACTCGGCGAGCGAGGTGACCGCGGCGCTCGAGGCGCTCGAGGGCAAGACGCTGCAGGACGTGAAGGTGCAGTTCACCGGCCCGGGCTCGTATGTGCTGACGCTCGGCGTCGACGGCCTCGAGCTGTCGGTGCGCCTCGATCGCGCGGGCGCGCGCATCCACTCCGTCGGTGTCTGAGCACGACCACTACGTGGCGTGCCTCGACCTGCGAGGCAGGCGCGTCCTCGTCGTCGGCGACTCGCAGCACAAGGTCGACGCGCTGCGCGCCGCAGGCGCCGACGTGCTTGTGACAGATCGTTACGAGCCCGAGCAGCTCGACGGCGTCTGGCTCGTGATCGTCGTCGACGTGTCGCAGGGCGAGCGCGTCTACGCCGACGCGACGGAGCGGCGCGTCTTCTGCAACGTCGAGGACGTACCGGAACGCTGCTCGTTCATCCTGCCGGCGCTGCATCGGCGCGGGCCGATCACGCTCGCCGTGTCGACGAGCGGCGCGTCGCCCGCGCTCGCGCAACATCTGCGGGACAGGTTCGCGCGCCAGATCGGGTTCGAGCACGAGCAGCTCGCGTACGAGCTGAAGCGGATCCGGCCGTGGGTGAAGCAGAACTTCCATACGTATGCCGAGCGGCGCGAGTACTTCCGCGACCGTGTCGAGAAGGCGCTGTCACGGTGAGCGTCGCGCTCGTCGGCGCCGGCCCGGGCGATCCCGAGCTGATCACGGTGCGCGGTCTCGCGCGCGTCCGCGCCGCGGAGGTGCTCGTCTACGACCGGCTCGTCTCCGACGAGCTCGTCGCCGAGGCACCTGTCTCGGTGGTGCGCATCGCTCGTGACGACTTGTCACAAGCAGAGGTGAACGAGGTGCTCGTGCGCGAGGGGCGGACGCGCTTCGTCGTGCGCCTGAAGGGCGGCGATCCGTTCGTCTTCGGGCGTGGCGGCGAAGAGGCGCTCGCGCTCGCCGACGCCGGCATCCCGTTCGAGCTCGTCCCGGGCGTCTCGTCGATCGCCGCCGTACCCGGTTCGGCGCTGATCCCCGTGACGCACCGGGGCGTTTCGGCCTCGGTCACGGCGTTCGCGGCGCACGACGTCGAGGCGCTCGACGTCGCCGCGCTCGCGCGTGTGCCGGGCACGCTCGTCGCCTTCATGGGCGGCGCCCGCGCCGAGCGGCTGGCACAGCGGCTGATCGAGCACGGCAAGCCGGCCTCGACGCCGGCGGCCGTGATCGCGCAGGGCACGACCGACGACGAGCAGGTCTGGGTGACCCCGCTCGGCTCGCTCCGCGCAGCCGACGTGACGCCCGCGCTCGTCGTCATCGGCGAGGTCGTCGCCGTCCGGGCGGCGCTCGGCCTGCGACGATCCGCTGCGTGACCGAGTTCCGGCGCATCGACGCCCTCCCGCCGTACGCCTTCGCCGAGGTCGAGCGCCTGAAGCTCGAGCTGCGCCGCGCCGGCGAGGACGTGATCGATCTCGGCTTCGGCAATCCCGACGTCGCGCCGCCGGAGGTCGCGGTCGAGAAGCTGCGCGAGGCGGCGCTGCTCCCCCGGAACCACCGCTACTCGTCGAGCCGCGGCCTGCCGAACCTGCGTGCCGCCGTCGGCGAGCTCTATCGCGACCGCTTCGGCGTCGAGCTCGATCCCGAGACCGAGATCACGATGTCGCTCGGCGCGAAGGAAGGGCTCGTCCACCTGCTCTGGGTGCTGCTCGCGCCCGGCGACGTCGCCCTCGTCCCCAGTCCGAGCTACCCGATCCACCTCTTCGCGCCGGGCTTCGCCGGCGCCGCCGTGCAGCGCGTTCCCGCGCAGGACTTCGTCGCCGGCGTGCAGGAGGCGTGGGAGGCGTCGCAGCCGCGACCGCGCGTGCTCCTCTGCTCGTTCCCGCACAACCCGACGACCTCGTGCGCGTCGCTCGACGAGCTGCAGCAGCTCGTCGACTTCGCCCGCGAGCGCGACATGGTGCTCGTGCACGACTTCGCGTATGCCGATCTCGCGTTCGACGGCTATGCGCCGCCGTCGATCCTCCAGTGCGAGGGCGCACGGGACGTCGCGGTCGAGCTCTACTCGCTGACGAAGGGCTTCTCGCTCGCCGGCTGGCGGATCGCGTTCGTCGCCGGTCGCGCCGACGTCGTCGGCGCGCTCGCGCGGCTGAAGTCGTACCTCGACTACGGCAGCTTCCAGCCGCTCCAGATCGCGGCGACGGTCGCGCTGCGCGAGGCGCGCGAGCAGCCGGCGGTCGCCTCGGCGGTCTACGAAGGCCGCCGCAACGCCCTTTGTGACGGATTGTCACGAATCGGGTGGGAGCTGCCGCGACCGCGCGCCACGATGTTCGCGTGGGCACCGATCCCGACGGACGAGCCCGCCCAGGCGTTCGCGCTGCGGCTCCTCCGCGAGGCGCACGTCGCCGTCAGCCCCGGCAGCGGCTTCGGCGCGGACGGCGAGGGACATGTCCGCTTCGCGCTCGTCGAGAACGAGCAGCGCATCGCCCAGGCGGTCCGCGGCATCAAGCGCGCGCTCTAGGCGGCGTTGCTCTAGGCGGCGAGCCACCGTCCGCTGACGGGACAGCGCGCCCGCGAGTCCGACCAGTGCGTGAACGTCACCCCCGGCGGGCGCGGCGTGAAGCCCGACGCCTCGATCGCCGCGTTCCACGACCCGAACCGGCGCTGGACGGTCGTCGTCGACGGATGCGTGCCGTCGCCGCGCCGCCACTCCTCGAGCAGCGGCGGCCGGCCGTGCTCGTCGTGCCAGCGGGTGATCGCGTCGAGGATCGACTCGTGCGTCCAGCGGACGTTCGCGTCGCGCGTCGACGGCCGCTTCTCGCCCCGGCCGCGCGCACGCAGGCCGGCGGCGCGTACGCCGGCGTTCCACGAGCCGAAGACGCGCCGGACGGTCGCCATCGACGGATGGTCGTGGCCGGCACGGCACCACTCCTTCGCCGTCGGCGCCTGGAGGTGGCGCATGTGCCAGAGCTCGAACGAGTAGATGACGGTCGCTTTCGACCAGCGAAAGCCTTCGCGGGGCCCGGGCTTCATGCCGGCAACCACCTTCCGGTTCGGGGACAACGACGATGGGTCAGCGAGCGGGGGACGGCCGGGAGCGACTGCGGCCGCGGCGTCAGGCCGGCGGCCGCGACGGCGGCGTTCCACGAGCCGAAGAGGCGTTGCACGGTGGCGGCGGAGGGATGCGCCTTGGAGGCGCGCCGCCACTCGCGCAGCGACGGAGGCGCACCGTGCACCTCGTTCCAGTCGCGCAACGCGTCGAGCACGCGCGCTTCCGGCCAGCGGACGCCGGGCTCGCGGCGCAGCTGGACGTGCAGGACGGGGCGGCGCTGCTGCGCGCGCAGGCCGGCCGCGGCGACGGCTCGGTTCCACGTCCCGAAGACTCGGCGCACGGTCGGCGCCGACGGATGGTCCTCGCCCGCGTAGCGCCATTCCTCGGCGAGCGGCGTGCGGAGGTAGCGGCGGTGCCACAGCTCGAACGCGTAGACGATCGACTCGCGCGTCCAGCGGAAGCCCTCGCGAGGCCCGGGGTTCAACGCCCCACCTCCGTCGCCCGATGTGAGCTAGTCGGTGTCGGGCGTGGCGTGGATCCGACTAGCGCAGGTGAAAAGACGCGTACGCGTACGACTTCGGCTTCGACCACATCGAAATCGGCGCCACGTGCGTCATCGCTTCGAGCGTGCCATGGTTTGCCCGTTCGGGCAACTCCGATGTTCGGTTACCCGACGTAGATCGGCGTGTGCAGCGGGACGCGCGGATAGAGATCCTCGACGTCCCAGACGTGCATACGGATGCAGCCGTGCGAGGCGGCGTGGCCGATCGACCAGTCCTCGTCGGTGCCGTGGATGCCCGCGCCGTCGTAGAAGCCCATCCAGCGGGCCTTGATCGGGTCGCCCGGGCCCGGCGGGATGATCCGGCCGGCGAGGTCGCCCGCCCACGCGCTGAGCGGCACGTGCCAGGAGGGGTTGACCTGCTTGTCGTTGATCTCGTATAGGCCCGCCGGCGTCTCGAGGCCCTGCATGCCGACCGAGACGTGGTACGTCTTGACGAGCTCCAGGTTCTTGTAGAGGCGGAGGGTGAACGTCTCGCGGCTGACGAGGATGAAGGTGCCGTACTTCTTCGACAGGTTCGCGAGCGTCCAGCGCGGATGGAGGTCGCGGGTCGGCACGGCGATCGTCCGCGCGCCGTCGGTCTCGAGGAGCGCGTTCGTCAGCCGCTGCTCGAGCTGGGGCCGCTTGACGGTGAGCCCGACGACCTCGGGGATTCGCCTGAAGCCGACCGCCGTCGCATTCGGGACGACGCGGGCGTTCTTCGGCGCCCGGTCGAGCACGCGGGCGACGTGGTCGACGACGGCCTCGACCGCGGTCCGGGAGAGCGCAGCGCGCAGCGGGATCGAGACGTCGAGCCGCCGGCCGCGCAGGTCGCGCCACGCGCGGTGGAGCAGCGAGCCGCGTCGGCTCGCGGCGACGGCGTCGGCGACCATGCGGGCCACGTCGACGCGGAGCGCGGCCCGGCGCGGGTGCACCACGAACTCGTGACGATCTGTCACAAGCCGGACCGGCTGGCGGAGCCGTGTCTGCAAGAGGGCGTCGAGCCGGGCCTGCGCCGCCGTCGCCGAGAGGTCGCCGACGTCGACGCCCGCGACCGTCACGCCCTTTGCGATCGTCTGCGCCCGGCCGTGGTCGTCCAGGTAGACGTATGCAGCCGCAGCCGAGAGGGCGATCCCGATCACGGCCAGGACGAGACCCGTGGCAACCAGCAGGCGGCGGCGCATGTGCGAACTTGTACTCCCCATGTCGGAATCCGCGCAATCCCCCCCGCCGAAATCGGGCCGCATCCAGTTCGTCGACTGTCGCTGGCAGCTCGGCGAGCCCGGCAAGGGTCTCGAGCTCTACCGCGAGGGCCACATCCCGGGCGCCTCGTTCCTCGACGTCGAGGCCGACCTGTCGGACCTGTCGATCCCCGACGCGGGCCGGCACCCGCTTCCGGGCGGGGCCGACTTCGCCGCTGCAGCCGGCCGTGCCGGCATCGACGCGGCGACGAGGGTCGTTGCGTACGGGACGATGGGCGGCGCCGAGCGGCTCTGGTGGCTGCTCCGGCACTTCGGGCACGACGACTGCGCCGTCCTCCTCGGCGGCATCGAGGCGTGGGGCGGCGCGCTCGCGACCGGCGACGAGGCGATCGAGCCGCGCACCTTTGTGCCGCGCGAGCGGACGGACGACACGATCGACGCGACGGAGCTCGTCCGGCGGCTCGCCGACCGCTCGCTCCTCGTCGTCGACGCGCGCACCCCGAACCGCTGGCGCGGCGAGCCGAACCCGGTCGACGATCCTGCCGGCCGCGTCCCCGGCGCCCGCAACGCGCCCTGGAACGAGCCGCAGCCCGAGCTCCCTGCGGCGGGGGAGCTCGTGGCGTACTGCGGCTCCGGCGTCACGGCCACCGTCGTGCTCCACCGGGCCTGGCTGCGGGACGGCCGCGAGGGACGGCTCTATCCCGGCTCGTGGAGCGACTGGTCTGCACGCGGACTGCCGGTCGAGCGCGGCTAGCTCGCCGCGAACGTCACCGTCACGGTCGCGTCGACGTCCTGCGTCCCGGGCTCGATCTTCGCGGTCGAGTCGCCGGCCGCCGCCATCGGCAGCGGCGTCGCCGCCTGCGAGCCCTCGACGACCGACTGCACGTCGCCGAGCGTCAGGCCGGCGGACGTGGCGAGCGCGCCCGCTTTCGTCTTCGCGTCGGCGACCGCGTTCTCGAGCGCCTTCCGGTACAGGTCGGCCTCGTCGGAGCGCGAGAAGCTCGGCCCGGAGAAGCCCGTCGCGCCGGCGGCGACCGCCGCGTCGATCAGGCCGCCCGCCTTGTCGAGCGCCGCGTCGGCGCTGACGGTGGTCGATGCCGTGTACCCGGCGATCGGGTTGCCGTTCTGGTCGTAGCGCTGATTGAGCGAGATGTCGCTCGTCTGGACGTTCGACGCGCCCTTGAGCACGGCGGCGACGGCGTCCGCCGCGGCGCCGTTCTTGGCGAGCGCGTCCTTGGCCGTGTCGGCGTTCGTGGTGACGGTGAACGAGAACGTCGCCCGGTCGGGGACGGTCTGCACGCTGCCGTTGCCCGTGACGGTGATCGTCTTCGGGGTGGGCGCCGTGTCGGCCGAGCGGGCCCCGGAAGAGGCAGCAGAGTGAGGCTGGGCGACGCCGGCGATGGCCGCGGCGCCGAAGAGCGCGAGGACAGCGAGCATGATCTTCATGCCCGATATACGGCGCCGCGCCGCGAAGTGTCACGCGGCGCTGAGGTACGTCGACCAGACCTCGGGGATCCGAGGTGCGGCCAGCTGGATGAAGAGCACCGGCTGCGGCGGCCGCGGCACGGTGTGGAGCTCCATCCCGACCTGCTCGAGCGAGCGGTCGCCCTTCTTGAGGTTGCACGGCGCACAGGCGGTGACGACGTTCTCCCAGACCGACTCGCCGCCCTTCGAGCGGGGCACGACGTGGTCGAGGGTCAGCCGGCCGCTCGTCGTCCCGCAATAGACGCAGCGCCACCCGTCACGGGCGAAGAGGGCCTTGCGGGAGATCTTCCGCTGGATCGCGCGGGGCACCCGGACGTAGTTGAGGAGCCGGATCACGTGCGGCCAGACGAAGCTGCCGGTCGCCGACCGGAGCGGCTGGTCGAGCTGCTCGACGAGCTCGGCCTTGCCCTTGAAGAGGAGCACATGGGCGCGGCGAACCGTGCACACATTCAGCGGCTCGTAACTGGCATTCAGGACCAGAACCTGCTGCACCCTGGGCCCAAAGGTACCCGTTTACGACGACATTGCGCGATCGACGGCCTCTTGCTCCTCGGGTGAGAGGGCGATCGAGGCCCGGCCGCGGTCGAGCTCCTTGACGTAGATCCGGGCGTAGTCCCGGCCCTGGATCGCCGAGATGACGACGCCGCTCCTCGCCGAGTCGAGCATCGCCACCGAGGCCGACTGGTGGCCGCCGGAGTTCTCGTAGGCGTCGTAGCGGACGATCGCCGTCTTCGAGACGGAGGAGTCGACGCGGCTGTCGACCGTGCCGAGGCTCGCCTGCACGCCGTCGACCGCCCGGTGGAGCTCGTCGATGCGGCCCTGGAGCGAGACGGCGAAGTCGACGATGTCCTTCTCGCCGCCGCCGAGGAGCACCTGCTGCGCCGCCCGGACGCGCCGGAGGGCGAGGCGGGCCGAGACGAGGAGCACGAGCGCGACGACCGCGACGGCGGCGGCGCCGACCGCGATCCAGCCGGCGACGGTCGAGCTCAGGTGCATGGCTCCGAGGCTAGCCGCTCAGCGTGAAGAAGACGGGGTACGACGCCGAGTTGTTGTCGAGCTTCGTCTCGCCCGGCACCTTCTCGATCGTGGCCGTGATCGTGACGCGGTTCGCGAACGCGTCCGGCGGCAGGTCGAAGTTCTGGAAGGTCACCGACTGCTGCTGCTTCGGGCTGATCGAGCTGATCGTCTCGGTCCGCTTGATGTGGACGCTGCCCGAGTCGATCTTCAGCGTCACCGGCACGCCGACCTCGGTGAAGTCGCCGGAGTTCTCGGCCGTGACGGTGAACGCGAGGTCGGCCGACACCTGGATCGTCGTCGCCGACGAAGCTGAGAGGTCGGCGCCCTGGGGCGACACGTGGACGCCGACGAGGCTGTCGCCGTGCAGGCCGGAGGGAGCGCCGCCGGTCGAGGCGCCGGCGAGGTGCTGCATGACGATCGTGAACGCGCGCGAGCTGACGTCGTCGGGCGTCGGCAGGAACTGTGAGGTCGGGATGACGACGCCGGTGACACCCTGCTGCTTCAGCATCTGCGTCGCCGGCTGCTGGTAGAGCTGCGCCCAGACGACGTCGCTCGATGTGAGCAGCATCCCCTGGCCGGCGAGCGCGGTGGCGGTCGCGTTCTGCGTCGCGCTCGTCTTCGTCGCGTTGGCGCCGGCGCGGGCGAGCACGTCGCTCATCCCGGCGAGTCCCTTCGCGCGCAGCTCGATCGCGTCGAGCAGGCGCTGATGCGCGGCCCGCAGCGGGCCGGGCGGGCGGACGGCCTGCGCCTGCGTGTACTCCTGCTGCTCCTGCTGGGCGAACTGCGCGAGCGACGTCTCGAGGTCGGACGCCTTGAGCTTCGTCTGCAGGGCGGAGACGAGCTTGACGCCGAGCTGCTTGTCCGCATCCCGGATCGTCCGCACCTGCGCCGCATACGACGCATACGTGTCGTGCTTGCTCTTGCCCTGGCACGAGCCGACCCAGAAGACGAGGCCGACGACGATCGCGATCGCGATCGCGATCAGGCCGACGAGCCGGACGAGCGGGACGACGCCTGTCGGCGCGCCGCCGCCGCCCCCGCCGCCCCCCGGCGTCCGGGGCACGCGCGGGGGCCGGTCGTCGCCGCCGCCGCCGCGGTCGAGCCGCGGCAGCCGGCGCCGCTGGGTCGTCTCGACGGTCTCCGGCTCGTCGAAGAAGTCGAACTGCAGGTTGTCGTCGTCGTAGGAGCTCATGCGGCGAGGAGATGACTCTAACCCCGCGAACGGGATGAATCGTGGGAAACGCTGCGCTCGCCTTCGAAGGTGCGGGGGTCGTCCTCGATCGCTACCGGCCCTTGAAGCCGCTCGGGACGGGCGGTTCGGGCTCCGTCTGGCTCGCCCGCGACGAGCAGACGGGCCTCGACGTGGCCCTCAAGATCATCCCGCGGGAGGGCAAGTCGGCGGCGCGCGCCGAGCGCGAGGCGCAGGCGGCGGCCAAGCTCCGCCATCCCAGCTGCCTGCGGGCGTACGCCTTCGCGCGCGATCCCGGCCACGTCTACATCGCCTACGAGTTCGTCCCGGGCCGGACGTTCCGCGAGGCGCTCCGCGCCGGCGAGCTCCGCGACGCCGACGCGATCGAAGCCTGTGCCCAGGTTTGTGACGGATTGTCACATGCGCATGCCGCGGGAATCCTCCACCGCGACGTGAAGCCCTCGAACGTGCTCCTCTCGCCCGACGGGCGGGCGAAGATCCTCGACTTCGGCCTCGCGCAGATGGCCGAAGCAGAGACGCTCACGGCCCAGGGGGACGTGCCCGGCACGCTCGCCTACATCTCGCCCGAGCGGCTCGCGGGCGGCGAGTCGACGCCCGCCGCCGACGTCTGGGCGGTCGGCGTGATGCTCTGGGAGTCGCTCGCCGGCCGGCATCCGTTCTGGCACACCTCGATGCTCGACACGGCGCGCGCGATCGAGTCGGGCGCCCCGTCGCTCGAGGCGCTCCGTCCCGACCTGCCGAAGGGCCTGATCCAACTCGTCGACCGCGCGCTCACGGTCGACCCGGCGCGCCGCCCGTCGGCCGCCGACCTCGCATCGGGCCTGCGCGGCGCATTCGCCGACCGCCGGCGGAAGCGGAAGCGCGGGACGACGACGCTTGCCGTGCCGCGGATCACGCGGGTCACGGCGCCGGCCCTCAACGCCGCCTTCGCGGGCTTCGTCGCCGCCGAGCTGCCCTTCTTCCCGCACGGCGGCGCCGTCGTGCTCGCGCTCCTCGCGGCGGTCGTGACCGCCGTCCACCCGCGCGTCGGGCTGGCCTTCGCGCTCGGCGTCCCGGTCCTGCCGCTCGGCAACGTCTCGCTCGGGCTCGCGATCGCCTGGGCGGTCGTCGCGCTCGCCTGGCTCGTCCTCTGGTGGCCGGACCCCGAGTGGGGGCTCCTCTTCTCGATCGGGCCGCTCCTCGCACCGGTCTACGCGCTCGGCCTCGCGCCGCTCGCCACCGCGCCCGTCCGTTCGAGCGTGCGCCGCGCCGCGCAGGCCGGCGTCGCGGTGCTCGCCGCGATGCTTGCGGCCGGCCTCCGCCACGTCCCGCTGCCGCTCGTCGGTGGGAAGGCGCCGCTCGCGATCGGCCTCGCAGGCGCCCGCGACCCCGCCGACGTCGCCGGCTCGGTCGCCCGCGCGCTCGGCGCGCATCCGGCGCTCCTCGTCGAGGCGGCCGCCTTCGCCGCCCTCGCCCTGGCCCTGCCCTACGCCCGCGGCCGTTGGGGCGCCGCCGGCCTCGGTGCGGCGATGCTCGTGCTCACCGTTGCGTGCGTGCCGTCGGTCCAGGCGGTCCCGCTCGTGCTGGCGGCGTGGGCCACGGCCGCTGCCACGTATAAGCAAACGCTGCGGGGGTAATGTCCTGCCCGCAGTGGTGCTGAGGGCGATCGAGCAGAAGATCGAGGCGCTGTTCGAAGGCGTGTTCGGGCGTGCCTTCAGGACGAACGTGCAGCCGGTCGAGCTCGCGCGGAAGCTCGCGAAGGAGATGGACGACCACCGGACCGTCTCGGTGTCGCGGGTGTACGTCCCGAACGAGTACACCGTCTATCTCTCGACCGCCGACCACGAGCAGTTCGCCGGCTACGAGAACTCGCTCGTCGGCGAGCTCGAGGAGTACCTGGTCGAGCATGCGAAGCGCGAGAGCTACGCGCTGCTGACGCCGCCGCGCGTGCTGCTCGAGGTGGACGACGATCTCGATCTCGGCGAGTTCGGGATCGCGACGCGCATGGTGCAGCCGCGCGGCGCGGCGAGGCGGGAGGCGGAGGCGCCCGCCGAGCAGGTCGAGCCGGGCGCGACGATGATCTACAAGCCGAAGGCACCGCTCGTCGAGGACGCGCCGCCGCCGGAGGTCGAGCGCGAGTCCGCGCGCCTCGACTGGGACGGCCACACGATGCGCGTCGACAAGCGCCGCGTCGTGCTCGGCCGCTCGCGCGAGTGCGACATCCAGGTCGAGGATCCGAACGTCTCGCGCCGGCATGCCGAGCTGCGGCAGGAGGGCTCGAGCTACTGGATCGTCGACCTCGAGTCGACGAACGGCGTCGAGGTCAACGGCAAGCGGGTGAAGCGCGCGAAGCTCTCGTCGGGCGATACGTTCACCGTCGGCTCGACGGAGATCACGTTCACGACGGAGCGGGACTAGGTGCTTGCGAGCACGACGTACGAGAGCGTCCTCCTCATCCTGAAGGTCGCGTTCCTCGTCCTGCTCTACCTCTTCGTCTGGCGCGTCGTCCGCACGGCCGGCCGCGACATGCGCCTGCCGCAGGAGAGCTTCATCCTGCGGCCCGGCCAGGGCGGTGCGC